>JBFZEN010000233.1:0-7110 GCA_041306805.1 bacterium | reverse complement strand
AGAGCGACAGGCGTTTCTATGACGGGGGACTTCGTCACGCCACCGGGGTGCACCATGTTCACGCCCTTGGGGCGAGCGTTCCATGAAATTCACGGGGACGGTTCTTTCGGGCCGGTTTATTTCATCCGTTACAACCGCCATGCGGGGTTCGACGAATCGAATACGCTTTATCCGTTCTAGCGGTCGGGTTCCGACCGGGGTTTTATCGAGGCGTGCGAAGCGCTGCTGAAGAACAAACTCATGACTCCGGGCTGGCGGGAGGAAGACAGGGCCGAAGCCGGCTTGTACACCGTCCCGTTCGACGGAAAAGAACCCAAGGGTGAGCCGGATGCGCGTGCCGGTCACGGGCGAAGCCGAAGGATCCGTCGACGATAATTTCGACGGCACGGCCAGGGCGACCGCCCTGAAATGGTGGAAACTGCACGTCCCTCAATGGGCTCAAGTCAAGGTGGCGGACGACGCGCCGGGAATGCCCGGAACCTGGAACCCTTCGATCAGCTTTAATGAATTCGGCCCGTTTTTTCTCCTTGCATTTTTATCGCATTTTAAGTATATTTTTTGACAAATGTTCAGGCATTCTGAACACAATTTATCAACACCAATCGAAGACATTTCAGACGTTACCATCCGGGTCTCTTTGCAGGATCCGGTTTCATCCATCTCATGATGTCCCTTTTTCATCCGGTTTGTCCGATCGAAAGGACGGAGATGCGAAAAAGGCGGTTCATCTATTTGCTTTTCCTTTTGACGCAGAGCGCCGCGCTCCCGGTCATCCCCTTGCATGCCAAAAGCATCAACCGTTTCAACCTCGTCGCGCGGCACAACCCGCGGCTCGAATCCGTTGATTTCATGTCCCCGTTCTCGCTGGGAAACGGCGAATTCGCCTTCACGGCGGACGTGACGGGTTTACAGAGTTTTCCGGATGACTATTACAAAAACGGCATGCCCGTCGAAACACTGTCAAACTGGGCGTGGCATTCCACGTCCAATCCCCGGCGCTTTAAACTCGACGACGCGTTCGAATTGGTCGATACGCATGGAAAGAAGATCGGATATCCCACCGTTCAGGGGAGCGATGCGGGCAGGTGGCTGCGCGCCAATCCCCACAGGCTGCCTCTGGGTCAGGTCGGTTTCCTGTTCGTTAAAAAAGACGGAAAACCGGCGGCAATCGGGGACATACGGAATCTGCGGCAGAAATTGGACATGTGGACGGGTATTCTCGAAAGCGATTATAATATAGAAGGCGAACCGGTCCGCGTCGTCACGGTATGCCATCCCGACCAGGACATCCTCGCCGTCCGCGTGGAATCGCCCCTGATCGGCGAAGGCAGGCTGTCCATCCACCTCGCCTTCGCCGGCACCTATGATCTTACCGTAAAAAACAAACCTTCCCTCGACTGGAGCCGCCCCGGCGCCCATGCCACGCGCGTCGTTTTTCAGGCGCCGGGCAGGGCCGTTCTCGACAGGACAATCGATTCGGCCTGCTACAGCGTATCCGTTTCATGGAGGAAAACCGGCGAATTCAAGACGGACGAAGAACATCATTTCCGGCTGATCCCGGAGAAAAACCAGTCTTCGTTCGAGGCCGTCTTCCATTTTACGACTTCCGCCGACATGCGGACCGGCCCGTCTGCGGCCGCCGTGTTGAAGAAAAGCGGGTCTTTCTGGAAAAAATTCTGGGAGAGCGGAGGCGCCGTCGATTTCTCAAGCAGCACGGATCCCCGCGCAAAGGAGCTGGAACGGCGCGTCGTTCTGTCGCAATACCTGACGCGCATCCAATGCGCCGGGTCCATTCCTCCCCAGGAGAGCGGGTTGACGCATATCAGCTGGTTCGGAAAACACCACACGGAGATGACGTGGTGGCATACGGCGCATTTCGCATTGTGGGGAAGGACGGAATTGCTTGAGAATTCCCTGTCCTGGTTCAAGAAGGTGCTGCCTGCAACCCTGCAAACCACGCGGAAGGAAAGACAATGCGGCGGGGCCCGCTGGTCCAAGATGGTCGGTCCCGAAGGACGGGAAAGCCCGGGCGGCAACCCATTCATCATCTGGAACCAGCCGCATCCCATTTATCTCGCCGAGTTGTGCTACCGGTCGCATCCAAACGGCCAAACGCTTTCGAGATACGGGAACATGGTCTTTGAAACCGCGGAATACATGTCGGAATACGCGTTCCTGGACGAGACCCGAGGCCGGTACGTTCTCGGCCCGCCCCTGTGGCTGGCGCAGGAAATCTATGAACAGCGGACGGCCCGGAATCCGGCTTTTGAATTGTCCTATTGGTTGTTCGCACTGAAAATCGCGCAGGCCTGGCGCGAAAGGACGGATTTGCCGCGCAACCCGAAATGGGACGATGTCATCGCCCGGATGTCGCCGCTGCCCGTGCGCGACGGCCTGTACGCGGGCCTCGAATCGACGCCCGACACGTTCACCAATCCCGAAAGCAGGCGCGACCATCCGTCCATGCTCATGGCTTACGGATTTCTGCCCGGCGACGGGGTGGACGTCGAAACCATGAGGCGCACTCTTTTCAGGGTTCTGGATGAATGGCGCTGGGAGGAAAAAATCTGGGGCTGGGATTATCCCATGATTGCCATGACGGCCGCGCGGCTGGGAGAACGGGAGAAGGCGGTGGACATGCTGCTTGCGGATCTGCCGCACAACCGGTACATGAACAACGGCCATTGCCCGGGAACGGCGGATCTGCCCGTTTACCTTCCGGCCAACGGCGCGTTGCTTGCGGCCGTGGGCATGATGGCGGCGGGATGGGACGACGGCCCGTCCGCGGCCGCGCCGGGGTTCCCCGGGAACGGAAAATGGAATGTGAGGTGGGAAGGGCTGAGTAAAATGCCATGAATTCGGGCATCGTGAATCGTGCATCGGGGTTCGTAAAGCGTAAAGAGTGAAGCGTGAAGAGCAACTCTTTGTTTTCGCTTTACGCTTTACGATTCACTCTTCACATTTCCCGAGACTTTAAACTCGGAACTCTGAACTTTTAACCTACATAATAAAAGCATCGAAATAAATTTAAAGAGGAGGAAAATCCCTTGAATCCGAACGACATTGAAAAAGCCTACCAGTCCGCGAAGGCCCGGTACGCCGAGATCGGCGTGGACACGGACAAGGCCCTGGCCAAACTGAAAACCATCCCCGTTTCCATGCACTGCTGGCAGGGAGACGACGTGGGCGGTTTTGAAAACATGGGATCGGACCTCGGCGGGGGGCTGGCCGTCACGGGGAATTATCCCGGCAAGGCCCGCACGCCGGCGGAACTCAAGGCCGACATTGAAAAGGCGTTTTCGCTCATCCCTGGAAAACACAGGCTCAACCTTCATTCCTTCTACGTGGAGTTCCCGGCGGGCCAGAAGGCGGACCGCAACAAACTGGAACCGGACCATTTCAAGAGCTGGATCGACTGGGCCAAGGCGCTGGGCATCGGCATGGATTTCAACCCCACCTGTTTCGCGCACCCCAAGGCCGCGGACGGCTTCACCCTGTCGCACCGGGACAAGTCCATACGCAATTTCTGGATCGAACACTGCATCGCCTGCAGAAAAATCGGCGCAGCCATGGGCCGGGCCCTGGGTACGCCCACGGTCACCAACATCTGGGTTCCGGACGGCATGAAAGACACACCCGCCGACCGCAAGGGGCCGCGCGAGCGCCTGAACGAGGCCCTCGACACGGTGTTCGCCGAAAAACTCGATCCCAGGCACAACCTCGATGCCATCGAGGGCAAGCTGTTCGGAATCGGCGCCGAAAGCTACACCGTGGGTTCGCACGAATTCTACCTGGCCTATGCCGTGAAAAAGGGAAAACTGGCCTGCCTCGACGCCGGCCATTACCATCCGACGGAAAGCATTGCCGACAAGATCTCGTCGGTCCTGACCTTCATCGACGAGATACTTCTCCACGTCAGCCGGGGCGTGCGCTGGGACAGCGACCACGTCATCGTGCTGAACGACGAGCTTCTCTCCATCGCGCAGGAACTGGTGCGCGGCGATTACCTCGGGCGCACGCACATCGGCCTCGACTATTTCGACGCCAGCATCAACCGCGTCGCCGCCTGGGTGATGGGCATGCGGAACATGTTGAAGGCCCTGTGCTTCGCCCTGCTCGAACCGTCGGGGGCGCTCGCGAAGTACGAAGCCGAAAACGATTTCACCTCAAGGCTCGCCCTGATGGAAGAACTCAAAACCATGCCGTTCGGGGCCGTATGGGATTATCATTGCGGCCAGCAGAACGTGCCCGTGGGCACGAACTGGCTGAGCGAAATCAAGAAATACGAATCGAACGTGCTGAGCAAACGAAAATAAATCCATAGGCGCATCGCACCTGGGATTTCGGGAAATTTCCATTCCAACAGAAAGGAGGTCCCATGAATGAATTGACGCAAGCGGCGACCAATCCGGCGCTGGGCGTGCTCATCTTCGCCATCGGCGGCCTGGCTGGCGCCGTCTTTTACCTGCCGTTCAAAAAGGTCAAGAACTGGGCCTGGGAAAGCTACTGGCTCGTGTACGCCCTGTTCGGGCTGCTGATCGTGCCCTGGATTTTGACTTTCATCTTCTCTTCGAACGTGTTTTCAGTGTTGAAAGCCGCCCCGGGGAATGAAAAAATGTACTGCTACCTGTGCGGTGCGGCCTGGGGCGTGGGCGGGTTGACGTGGGGTCTGATGCTGCGTTACCTCGGGGTCGGGCTGGGCCTGGCGTTCGGATGCGGCATCTGTTCGGCCGCGGGCACTTTGATACCCAAGCTGCTCAGGGGCGAGTTCGGGCAGCTCTTCCAGCCGGGCGCGGGCATCATTTCGTTCGCCGGCGTCGTCATTTCCCTGATCGGCATCGTGCTGATCGGCATGGCCGGCATGTCGAAGGAGAAGGAATTGCCGGAGGCGCAGAAGAAAAAAGCCGTGGCCGAGTTCAACTTCAAAAAGGGCCTGATGGCGGCACTGTTTTCGGGCCTCATGAGTTCCGCCATGGGTCTGGGCCTCGTGGGCGGACCCAAAATCCAGGCCCTGGCCATGACCACGGCGCCCGTCACGACGGCGGCGTGGGCGGGAATGCCCGTTCTGGTGGTCGTGCTTTTGGGAGGATTTACGGTGAACTTTTTGTGGTGCCTCTATCTCAATATCAAGAACAAGACCGTCCGCGACTACGCCAAGGCCAAAACGCCGCTTCTGGCCAACCTGGTTTTCGCCGGAATCGCGGGAGCCATCTGGTGTTCCCAATTCGTTTGTTTCAAGACAGGCGAGCCCGCCATGGGTCCCACGGCCTATGTGGGGTGGGCCCTCTTAATGGCCTGCCAGATACTGTTCGGAACGATCGTGGGCATCCTTTTGGGCGAATGGAAGGGCACCAGCGGCAAGACCAGGACCATTCTGGCGACCGGGCTTCTGCTGCTCGTGCTGACGTCGGTTGTTTCGGGTTTCAGCAGCAAGATGGCGCAGAACGCCGCAGCCGCCGAATCCGCGGTTCCGGCCATTGAAGCGCCGGCCGCAGCCGAACCCGCCCCATAACCGGAAATGAGGGAAATCATGACAGATCGCGTTTATCTGGGAATCGATCTCGGGGCCGAAAGCGGCCGCGTGATCGCCGGCTTGTGGAACGGCGAGACCCTGCGCCTCGACGAGGTGCACCGGTTTCCCAACGGCCCGGTCATGCTGGCAGACAGCCTTCGATGGGACGTGCTGCGGCTGTGGACCGAGATTCAGAACGGCTTGTCGCTGGCGTCGAAAAAATACGGGGCGGCCATCGTTTCGGTGGGGGCGGACACCTGGGGCGTGGACTTCGTTCTGCTCACCAAGAAAAACGAAATTCTCGGGCAGCCGACCCATTACCGGGACGCCCGCACCAACGGCATGATGGAAAGGGCTTTCCGCAAGGTTTCCCGGGCGGAAATTTTCAAACAGACGGGCCTGCAATTCATGCAGTTCAACACGCTGTACCAGCTTCTGGCGGTCCAACGGAACACGCCGGACCTGCTCGAATCGGCCAGCGGCCTTCTTCTCATGCCTGATTTTTTCCACTGGTGCCTGTGCGGGTCACGCGTGGTGGAATTCACGAACGGCACCACGACGCAGTGCATGCATCCGCTCAAGCGCGACTGGGCCAGGGCCATGCTGGGAAAGTTCGGACTGCCCGCGCGCCTGTTTCCCGAGGTGGTTCCTCCCGGCACCCTGCTGGGACCGCTGCGCGCTTCCGTCGCCGCAGCCACGGGGCTGGCCGGCGTCAAGGTCGTGGCGCCGCCCACGCACGATACCGCGTCGGCCGTGGCCGGTGTTCCCACGGCCAACACGGGAAAACCGAATTGGGCGTATATCAGTTCGGGCACCTGGTCGCTCATGGGGGCCGAGGTGCGGCAGGCCTCGCTGACGCCCCGCACGCTCGAACTCAACATGACGAACGAGGGCGGTCTCGACGGGACGTACCGCCTGCTTAAGAACATCATGGGACTCTGGCTCATTCAGCAGTGCAAGCGGTCGTTCGATGCAAAGGGTAAAATCCTTTCGTACGGCGAATTGAGCGATCTGGCCGGCAAGGCCGAGCCCCTGCGGTCCATTGTCGATCCCGATGACAACCGGTTTCTCAATCCGCCCGACATGCCCCGGGCCATCGGGGACTATTGCAGGGAAACGCATCAGCCCGTTCCGCAAACGGAAGGCGAACTGGTGCGCTGCGCCACCGAAAGTCTCGCGCTCAAATACAGGGTTGTTCTCGGATGGCTCGAGGAATTGACGGGAAACCGGATCGAAGTCATCCACATTGTGGGCGGCGGCTCCCAAAACCTGCTGCTCAACCAGATGACGGCAAACGCCTGCCAGCGTCCCGTGGTGACGGGGCCGGTCGAGGCCACGGTCATGGGCAACCTGCTGGTCCAGGTGCGCGCGAGCGGCGAGCTGAAAACACTCAACGACATGCGCGACGTGATCAGGCGGTCGAGCGACGTGGTGCGCTATGAACCCGCCGGCGCGGCTGGCACCGCGTCGGTCGATGCGGCCGCATGGAACGAGGCGTCCATGCGCTTTCAGGCCCTGTCGAAGCGGTAGACGGTTCCGGCAGGCTTTGCATTTCAACGCACATCCAGAAATGAACAAGGAGGTCATTGTATGACACG
>JBFZEN010000232.1:0-11981 GCA_041306805.1 bacterium | reverse complement strand
TTGTCCAGGTCGGGGGCTCCGTCTTCGTCCTGAAAACCGTCCATGTCTTCGGCCTGGTTCGGGGCCTTGTCCCGCAGGTCCAGAATGCCGTCGGCATCGTTGTCCAGGTCGGGGGCTCCGTCTTCGTCCTGAAAACCGTCCATGTCTTCGGCCTGGTTCGGGGCCTTGTCCCGCAGGTCGGGAATGCCGTCGCCGTCGTTGTCCAGATCAGGGCATCCGTCCGTATCCTGAAATCCGTCCATGTCCTCGGCTTCCTTCTTGCACTTGTCGTACCGGTCCAGAATGCCGTCGCCGTCCGTGTCTTTCCGTCCGCCGAACAGGAACGCGAGGCCGGCCCTGGCTTCGATGACGCCCGTTTGTTTGTCACCCATCCCCGACATGTCCTTTTCCTGCCAGAGAATGCGCTGGTAATGCAGGCCCAGATCGAGGCCCAGGTTTTCGGTCGGGAACCATTCCACGCCGGTCCCGACGTCGAACAGGCCGTTGCGCCGGGTGCCGTCCACCGAGGTCCCGTTTTTCTTGAGGTCCCAGAATAAAATGCCCATTCCCCACATCAGGTAGGGATTCAACGCGGTTTCGGGCCGGTAGTTGATTTTCACGTCCGCGAGAACGGGAATGACCGTCGTTTCATACGGCGAATTCGCCAGCTTGGCGGTGTACTTCGACATCCCGCTTTTCTGGGAGTCCCTGACGTACGTGGTGGAGGTGCCGCCGTTGAGCGAGACGGTCAGGGCGGGAATGACCGTATACCCCAGCCTGACCCCGAACAGCGGCGAAACGATGTCCTGGTCCACGTTGTCGCCGACAAGTTTTTTCAGCCCTCCATAAACTCCGAGACTGGTCTGCCCCTCGGACAACTGGGCACGAACGGGCGGAACCAGAACAATGACCATGGCTACGGCGATGATCATTGCCAAAGTGGCCTGAACATAGCACTTTCTCATGATGCCTCCTTCTGTTATTGATTTTCTTAAACCGGCTGAAAGCGGTCTGAGATCGAAGAACAGGATTTTGCCTCATCCTTCGATAATAAAATAATGATAAGTCCATTGAAAATCAAGTAAATATTTGGCCTCATACGGGGAAAACAAAAAGCATTTGCTATTGGCGTCCATTCTTTTTATAATAAATCACCATTCATTCCAAGGAAAGGGATAAGCCATGTTTCTCATTCTTGCAATTCCCCTCGTCCTGATTCTCGCCGTGGTCATGATTTACAACAGTTTCGTCCGCAAACGGAACCTTGTTCAGGAGGCGTGGAGCGGAATCGACGTGCAGCTGAAACGCCGGTATGACCTGATCCCGAACCTCGTCCGGTCGGTGCAGGGGTACGCCAAACACGAGAAAGGCCTTTTCGAATCGGTCACAAACGCACGCACCCGGGCCATCGAAGCCCATGGCGTGAAACCGCAGGCCGAAGCCGAAAACACCCTGACCGGACAGATCCGCAGCCTGTTCGCCGTGGCCGAAAACTACCCTTCGCTCAAGGCCAATGAAAATTTCATCAGCCTCCAGAACAGCCTGAACGAGATCGAGGACCAGATCCAGATGGCGCGCCGGTACTACAACGGAACCGTGCGCGATTTCAACATTCTGGTTCAGTCGTTTCCAAGCAACCTCATCGCCGGCATCTTCGATTTCAAACAGAAGGAATTTTTCGAGATCGAGCTGGCCACGCAGAGGGAAACCCCCGAAGTCAAGTTCTGATCCGGGTCATTCCGTGGATTTCCGTGGTGATCTTTTTCCCCTTTTTGGAAGAGGTGAGGGTATATGACCTTATCCAGGATATCGGCCTTGCGGCCGGTCCGATTTTTCTTCGGAACGGTTTGCCTCTGCGCCGCATTATGGCCGGGGCGCGCCCCGGGACAAACCGAGCGTATTCTCTCGTACGACAGCCGCATCACGCTGCACGAAGACGGCAGCCTGACCGTCCGCGAAACCATCTGCGTGGAGGCGGCCGGGATCGAGATCAAAAGGGGCATATTCAGGGAATTCCCGACGAAATACACCGACACCGCCCGCCACAAATACGTCGTGGGCTTCGAACCCGTCGAAGTCCTCCGCGACGGACAGCCTGAAAATTTCCACACCAAGAAAATGCCGAACGGGGTGCGCCTGTACGCCGGCAGCGAAAACGTGTTTCTGGACCCCGGCGTCTACACGTACACCATCACCTACAACACCGACCACCAGCTCGGATTTTTCGACGACTACGACGAATTGTACTGGAACGTGACGGGCAACGGATGGGGCTTCGCCATCGAGAAGGCGTCGGCCGCCGTCGAACTGCCCGGGAACATCAGCGGCCGCGTTCTGGACGCCGAGGCGTGGACGGGGGTGAAGGGCTCGACGGACCGGTCTTTCCGCATGGACGTCGGCGCATGGCCCATGCCCCGTTTCGAAACGACTCGCGAGCTCGCGCCCGGGGAAGGGCTGACCATCGTGGTGTCGTGGCCCAAGGGCCTGATACCCGAACCGTCCCGGCAGGATAAAACGATCAGGATGCTGCGGAACAATACGGGGGTGGCCATGGCCCTGCTCGGGACCCTTCTTCTGTTCGCTTATTATATGACCGTTTGGGTCAAATTCGGCCGGGATCCCGAAAAAGGGCCCATCGTGCCCCGGTTTTCGGCCCCCGACAATATGTCGCCGGCCGCGGTCCGCTATCTGACCGAGATGGGGTACGACAACAAGGCCTTCGCCTCGGCCCTCTTAAACATGGGCGTCAAGGGTTTCCTGAAAATCACGGATAAAAGCGGCGCCTACACGCTCACCCGGCTGAAAGACGACACCGGCGGCCTGGCGCCTGAAGAGAAAAAGATGGCCGAAGCCCTGTTTCCGCAGAAAGGCTCCATCGAACTCAAACAGGCGAATCACACGGCGATCTCCCGGGCCCTGGAAGACATGAAAAAGGACCTGAAGACACGGTTCTATAAAACCCATTTCTTCACCAACACGGTGTATTTCGTGCCGGGGCTGCTGCTTTCCATCGTCCTGCTCGCCGCTTCGACCCTGTCTTTCGGCAGCCCGGAAGCCGGGTTCCTCACGCTGTGGATTTCCATCTGGAGCATCGGCGTCGTATTCCTCCTCGTCATCGTGTTCAATGCGTGGAAGAACGTATGGCAGGGCCGCGGCAAGGCGTCTTCGGCGGTTGGAGCGCTGTTCATCACTTTTTTCTCCATTCCGTTTTTCGCCGGAGAAATCTTCGCCTTCTACGGGTTGTGGAGCAACACGTCCCCCTTGCTCATCGCCTGCCTGGCTGCCATGGTGGTCATGAACATCGTTTTCCACCGCCTGCTCAAGGCCCCGACCGTTCAGGGCAGGAAGGCGCTCGACAAGATAGAGGGATTCAAGATGTACCTCGGCACCGCCGAGAAAGAGCGCCTCAAATGGAGCGCTTCCCTTGACAAGACGCCTGAAACGTTCGAACGCTTTCTGCCTTACGCGCTGGCCCTCGGCGTGGAGCAGCAGTGGGCCGAAAAATTTTCGGACGTGCTCTCCGCGGCGGGACGCGCGCCCTCGTCTTCGTCCTACCGCCCGTCCTGGTACGAAGGCGGATCGGTTTCATCCTTCAACCCCGCGGCGTTCGCAGGCTCGTTCGGGAGTTCGCTTTCGTCCGCCGTCTCCTCGTCCTCGACCGCGCCGGGTTCCAGCTCGGGCTCCGGCGGCGGGGGTTCCTCCGGCGGAGGCGGGGGCGGTGGGGGCGGAGGAGGATGGTGAAACGCCCTTTGATTCTTCTTTCATGGAACGTCAACGGACTGCGGGCCGCCCATAAAAAGGGGTTTCTCGAATGGCTGCTCAAGGCGCGGCCGGACATGCTCTGTCTCCAGGAGACCAAATCGTCGGAAGACCAGCTTCCCGACGCCCTGAGACGCGTGGAAGGATATGAGGCCTATTTTGCTTCGGCCGAAAAAAAAGGCTACAGCGGGGTGGGGGTGTACAGCAGAATGAAGCCGGATTCCGTGCGCCGGGGCTGGGGCGACGCGCGTTTCGAGAACGAGGGACGCGTTCTTGTCTCGGACTACGGGAAATTCTTGCTGTGCAACGTCTACTTTCCCAACGGGAAGGCGTCGCGCGAGAGGCTGGACTACAAGATGGCCTTTTACGATTCATTTCTCGACTGGTGCGTGAAAAAGAGGGGACTGGGAAAAAGCCTGATCGTGTGCGGCGACGTCAATACGGCCCACCGTGAGATCGACCTCGCGCGGCCGAGGGAAAATGAAAAGGTCTCCGGCTTCCTGCCTGAGGAACGCGATTGGATCGACCGGTTCCTGGCGAAGGGATTCATCGATTCGTTCAGGCTGCTTCATGCCGGTCAGAAAGACCAATACACCTGGTGGGACATGAAAAGCCGCGCCCGCGAACGCAACGTGGGCTGGCGCATCGACTATTTCTTCATCAGCGACGACCTGGCGCCTTCGCTGAAGTCGGCCTTTATTTTACCCGACGTGCCGGGTTCGGACCATTGCCCCGTAGGCATCGAGTTGAACGACCCGGATGGCTGTTTCCGGCGATGACCCGTAAGCAGGGCTTTGGGCTGCCCGATTGAAGTGACGTCGACAAAAAGAAAGAGGGATGGAAAAATCCGGGTCATCGGACCGGGTCCATCCCTCTTCCCTTGCGTGGAGAGAACAATGTCATTATTTTCAGATTTCAACCCGCCCCGCCGGGCCGGAGGTTGAAGATCGATCAGGCATCCGTTTACATGGAATGCGGAATACCGCTGTCCTGCTGCGACGGCTGTGATACCGTGTCGATGGCCGTGCGCACCGTGCGCAGCAGTTCGGCGAGACCGTACGGTTTCTGGAGGAATCTGAACCCCCGCTCCCTGATGTCGAACCACTGCGATTTCTGATCCGTATAACCGCTTGTAAAAAGCACCTTCAAGCCGGGTTTCAGGCGCATCAGCTCATCCGCCAGTTCCACCCCGCTCTGATCGGGCAGCACCACATCGACGAAAATCAGATCCACATCCCCGTTGTCCCTGATGAACCGTTCCTTGGCTTCGAACGCGGTGAACGCCTGGACCACCGAATAACCGCTCTGCACGAGCCCCTTCTCCGCGAACTGGCGCACCTTTTCGTCGTCCTCGATCATGAGAATGCGTTCGCCTTTTCCGTAGTGGACGCCTGCGTCCGTCGCGATGGTTCCGGCCGATTCCCGGACGGGTTCCGACATGGACACCGGCAGATACACGTCGAAGGCCGTTCCCTTGTCCGGCCGGCTTTGCACGCGTATCCATCCGCCGTGCTGTTTCACGATGCCGTACACCACGGACAATCCCAGCCCCGTGCCCTTGCCTGTGCCTTTGGTGGTGAAAAACGGCTCGAAAATGCGCTGCAGCACTTCCCCGGCCATGCCCGTGCCGGTATCGACGACCGACAGGCACACGAAATGGCCGGGCCGTGAATCGGGCATGTGGGCGATGACGGATTCGTCCAATATCACGTTTTTCGTTTCAAGAAACAGCTTGCCGCCCTTGGGCATGGCGTCGCGCGCGTTGACGGCCAGGTTCATCACCACCTGCTCCATGGTGCCCCGGTCGGCCTGGATCATCCAGAGCCCCGGATCGAACCGGGTTTCGATTTTCACGTCTTCGCCGATCAGGCGTTTCAACATCCTGTGGAGATTCTGCACGGTGCCGTTCAGGTTGAGCGGGATGAATTCCATGGGATGTTTGCGGCTGAACAGAAGGAGCTGCCTGGCCAGATCGGCCGCATGGGCCGCCACCTGGTGAATTTCCTTCAGGGTCCTGTACAGGGGATGCGACTCCCCCACTTCGAGCATGCCCAGATCGGCGCTGACCTGGATGGCCGTGAGCAGGTTGTTGAAGTCATGGGCCACGCCGCCGGCCAGAATGCCGATGGCTTCCATTTTATGGGATTGCATCAGCCGCGATTGCATCTGTTCCTTCTCGTCTTCGGCCCGGTCCCGCTGGGCGCGGGTCCGAAGCACGAAAATGCCGAAGGCCAGGTTGTCGGCCAGTTTTCCCAGAAGCTCCAGTTCCCGCATGTCAAAAGCCTCCGGGTCCTTCGAATAGAGCGACAGCGCCCCGAACACGGCGTTGTCGTGCTTCAGGGGCAGGCTGAGCAGCGAATTGAATCCGGCCTCCGCCGCTTCCACGGCCCACGATTTGTCGTTCCCGGCCTTCTTCGCCAGGTATTTCACCATGCTGGCGTTTCCCGTGCGCACGGCCTGTCCGATGGGATTTTTCTGGTCCTGATAATCCTCGGTGGCCAGCAAAGCCAGATCGACGTCCTTCGATTGCGGACCGCATCGCGAGACGGGATGGATATCGGCCTTCCCGCCTCCCGCCAGATAGCTCACCCACACCAGCGGGTACCCCCCCATCTCGCTCAGCGTGTTGCATATCTGCTTGAGCAGGTTGGTCTCTTCATTCGTCCGGAACATGATTTCGTTGCAGACCGAAAGGGTCTGCAGCGCAAGGTTGGCGCGGCGCAGCTCCTCCTCCGCCTTTTCGCTCACCGCGATCTGCCCGGTGAGAAGCGCATTGGTCTCGACCAGTTCCGCCGTTCTCGCCCTGACCTGGTTTTCGAGATCCTCATGCGATTTCAGAAGGCCGGCCTCGACCTTGCGCCTCTGGTTGACCAGCGACTGGGCGTAGACGCTGAACAGCACCAGTATGCAAACGACAAGAAAACGCATCCAGAATCCCATGGCATCGGGCATCAGGAGCCGGTGCAGAAAGTGGCCGCGGTTGTACACGAATACGTCGCGGAATGATTCCAGAAACCAGTACAGCGCGGCGCATGCCAACCCCGCCCAGATGATGCCGTACCGTTCCGTTCCCCGCGAGATCGCGCCTTTTTTGCCTTCCATTTTCTCGCGCAGCATGCCGGAATAAACGCTGAACAGGATGAAGATGAAAATCACCATCATCCGCATCCAGAAACTCATGGGATCGGGTTTGAATATCCTCCCAACGATGTCCCCTTTATTGAAGATGATGACGTCCCTCACCGATTCCATGACCCAGTAAAAGAGGCTGAACAGGACGTTCAACCCGATCATGTTGATCGTGATGGAAGACGGACTTCGAAAGACTCCGGTTTTTGCGATTTTCATCGGTTTTCCCGTTTCAATGGTTGAATGCTGCAAAGTCCCGATTTCCCTCCCGGCTTCCGCGGGGAGGCGCGGAACACCGTTTTATGCGGCTTCCATTTTTTCCGCGATCCGCCCGGGCTGGCGGCTGCGGGAAGCGACGATTCCGAAAGACAGGTTGTCGGCGAGCTGCTCGAGCAGGCCCAGCTGTTCGTCGTCGAACGCGCTTGAATCGGCCGCATAAATGGACAGAATGGCAAAAACCGCGGTCTTGTTCTTCAGGGGCAGGCTCAGAAGCGATGCGTACCTGCACTTCCATGCGGTTTCGGCCCACAGTTTCTTTTCGTCCAGCTTCGAAAGATTCCTCGCCAGCCCCGGCCTTCCCGACCTCGCCGCCTGCCCGAGCGGATTCTGGTCGTCGTTGAACGCGGCCGTGGTCATCTGCACCAGTTTGATGTCGACGGAATGGGTGACGCACTGCGCCGTGGGAAACATTTCTTCCTTGCCGTCCCGGCCGACCGCGCACACCCAGGCCAGCGGATAATTGCCGACGGCCACGATGGTGCCGCAGATTTCATTCAGCATTTTCTTCTCGTCGTCGCCCCGGTTGAGAACCTCGTTGCAGGCCGACAGCATGGCAAGGGAGCTGTTCATCTGCTGCAGCACCTTCTCGGTTTTTTCCCTCAACGATACCTGCTGCATCAAAATTTCATTCGATCTCGACAGCTCCATGCCGCTGTTCTTCACCTGCTGCTCCAGTTCGGCGTACGCCGTCTTCAGATCCTGCTCCATCTTCCGGTGACGGTTCACCAGCGACTGCACGTATGAGCTGAAAAGCAGCAGCATGAAGATGACCATGATGCGCATCCAGAATCCCATGGCGTCGGGCAGAACCAGCCGGTGCAAAATATCTCCCTTGTGGAACACGAACACGTCGCGGAACGTTTCAAGCAGCCAGTACAGCACGGCAAAGACGATACCGGCCCAGAGAATGCCGTAGTGGTCCATGAATTTCGAAACCTTGAACCCCTGGACCTCGATTTTATCGCGCAGGCTGCTTGAATAGACGCTGAACAGAAGAAAAATGAAGATGACCAGTATCCGCATCCAGAAGCTCATGGAATCCGGGCGGAATATCCTCTCCGCGATGTTCCCCTTGTTGAAGATGATCACGTCGCGCACGGACTCCATGACCCAGTAGAAGAGGCTGAACAGCAGGTTGAGCCTGATCATGGCCATCGGGATCTTGGCTGATTTCTGGTACGACAGGATTTTCATGACTTTTGCTCCTTTGGTCAGAACGGCCGTTTCAACCCGAATCGGCCGTCATCATCACATCCGGTTCCACGCAACGATCCGATCGGGTGAAATCGGGTCGTTCTTAAATGAGATCTTTCAAAATGGTTCAAAGAATATCTGTTTTATATCACGGCGGATGCGTCAATGAATTCACGATCGTATAGGTGATGGTGAGCGGGAACGCGCCCGTGTGTATGTTTGGATCTCCGGCCGTGACATTGCTGATACGGTATTGAATGTTCAGATTGAGGACAGTGGCCGCGCCGTTTGACCGGAAGAAGTAGGTGTTTGCAGATCCGACCGCAACCCAATTGGCGCCGTCTCTCACTTGGGCGCTGGCAGGATCCCTTCGGACCTCCAACACGAACGAAGGATCGCCCGCGGGCTGGGAAACACGCACATCCACGTGCCAGGTGGTTCCCCAAAAAAAATTGAGCATGGACAATCGATAGTTGCCCATCGTTCCGGTATAGACGTTGTCGATGTCGTTGCCGGCGAGTGAGGGCCCGGTTGCGGCGGGATTCCACGCATTGACTGTGGTCACCCACATCCATTGCGCCTCTATGTTGACTATAAAAGCCGCGCTTAGGACTGCCGCGGCGACGATTCTATTTCCGATCCTACCCATAAAAACTCCACCAACCGGGGGAAATTATTTTTTCTGCTCTAAAAGCACGAGGTTTTCCTGCTTGACGAATTGTATTTGCCGGCGTATGGGCAATACCCTGACCTGAACCTGTTTGTCGTCTCCGGGATTCAGATCGATAACCGGGGCGGGTTGCTCGAGACGGTGCATTTCGGGCAGGTTGTACTCGTACACGGTGAAAAACCATTGTCCGGGCCGCAGGCCGTCGAAAACAAAGCTCCCGTCGTTGTCCGTGACCCTTCGGTGCACCTCGTTGTCCTTTTTCAACTCAACCAGAACGCTGCCCAGGCCGTGACCGGGAACCAGCTTCGTTTTCCCGTTGGTCACGGTCACATCGACGCCCTTGTCCTTGTTCTGGCTGCTTCCGGCCACATAATATTCATCAAGGTACTGTTTCATTTTGTCCGCGCTGAAGTGGTCTGAGGAATCGTTGACCACGGCGTAGACCACGACCCTGCCCTTGACACCACACCCCCTCACGATTCCGAGTTCGAGAATTTTCTCGCCTCCGCCCGCGACGCTCACGCGAAGGGGCGTCGGCTGCGCGAGAACCTTGTCGAGCCCGATGGTCGACTTGTCGAGCGAGAGAAAATAATCGCCGCCGGGAGGGATGGATTGAAAATGGAAACGCCCGTCGTCGTCGGTGACCGCCATGTATTCATTCAGGCGGATGACGGCCTTTTGAACCGGTTTCCGGTTTTCAAGGTCCAAAAGCGTGCCCTTGACGCTTCCAACGCTCCTGTTCATGCCGATCGGCACGCCCAGCCTCAGGCGGTAATCGGCTTTGACCGCGATTTCTTCTTTGGTCAGGCTGTTGTGCAAAAGTATCTTGCGGCAGCGTATCGCGAACTCTTGCGTTGCGCCGAGCCGGTGATTGAGGCCGAACTCAAACAGGTTGCGGTCCTCAAAATAGGATTCGGGAGAGTACTGGCTTTGATAGGACAGATTGACGGCGGTGTTTCGCAGTATTTCACCGCTCGCATCGAAACCGAAGGTCCAGCGTTTGTACCGCTGGTCCGAGTACCGCTTGTCGTTGTCGTAGGTGAGATAGCCGCTGAGGGAATTGCGGACATTCGGGGAAATATGGGCGGAGAAATTCAGCCTGAACAGGCCGCCGTCTCTTTCAAGCATCCGGTTCTGCGTCCGGCCGGTTTCAAGCCCTCCGGCCAGCGTCAGGTTCCTGAAGGACTGGTCCAGGTTGAACCGGTAGGCGGTTTCGCAGTAATCGAAAAGCGGCTGGTCAAACCGGTCGTGGGAACTCTGGGAGGTTCTCGCAAAATTGAAACGGGTTTTCTCGCGCCATTCATAGATCAACCCGAACGAATTGTATTTGAGGACCGGCGCGATGACTTGGTGGGTTTCTTCGTCGTATTGCTGTTGCTGCTGGTTCAGGTTGAAATCGACGCGGAGGTTTTTACGGAACCGGTAATTGAGGCCCAGTGAATGGATGCGCGTGTTGGTGTAATAACCCGGGTAACCCGGACTCGCATAGATCCCGTATCCCGCGTAACTCAGGTTTTTCAGGCGGCCGGAAAGGGCGGCATTGGCCGCCTGCTGGTATTCCCCGTTTGCCGAGGATCCGGCGTATTCCAGATCCATTTCCATGTATTTATTCCACCGGAAATGGCCCTGGGCGCTGAGAATGTCCGCGTCGATGTCCGACGTCTTTTTGTTCAGATAATTCAATCCGACGCTGTTCCGCCCTTTCAGCGTATGCCGGATATACGAGGCCGCTTCATGCTTCACCGAACCCGACCAGAAATAGAGCGTTTTATGGGCGAACGCGCCCATGTTCCAATTTTTCACGCGAACCTGGGCCTCGGCTCCGCGGCCCCATCGGAATTGTTCGGTCAATTTGGAAAGCGTATACGACTTGTCGCCCAGATCGACCTGTACTTTTTCGTTCCGGTATCCTGCCGAATATTGTTCATGCACGCCGTACGTGTACAGGTTCTCGAGATAGGTGTCGGGACCGCGAAAATAGAAGCTGAAAATGCCCTTGGGGTCGGTGGAAACGGAGCCCGAACCGGAGGCTTCAAACTGCCACCCCCTGCCCGAGTAGCCGTCCTGTTGCATGGCGTATGAAATCCCGACGTTTATGGGAAACCGGTTGTACCGGTCCGCCTTGACTTGACTGCGGGGCACGATTTTCACGACCGATTTCCCCTGATCCGTAAAAGCCGAATCGCCTTCGAACCGCGCGGATATCGAGACGAAATGATTCAGCACGGACTGGACCAGTTTGTCGGTGGTGACGCGGACGCTGCACAAACACGATTCGCCGGAGGCGAGTACCATTTGCGTCGTGTCCGGCTGCAGGATGTATGAAGGCACGCTGTTGAAATCAAGAATCACGGTTCCGCCCACGTTGCTCTCATTGACGACTGTAAACGGGATTGAGTACGATTCGCCGGCTACGGCGTAAGCGGGGACATCGAGAAGGCTGATGCTGAGACGCTTGACCGGGAGCACGTTCACGAAGATCGGAAACGTGTTGCTGACGGAAAGATACTTGCGGCTGACCGCCGTGAACGAAACCTCGTACCGGCCGGCCGGCGTCTCTTTCGGCACACGGAAACCGATGAGGCGCATTTCGTTCGAATGGGGCTCGATTTCGAAAGGCATATCCGGTGCGATCATCTTCCATCCATTCGGAAGAACCGTCTCGGAGATGAATTCCAGTTTCTCGGAGGTTTGATTCATCACGCTGAACACGGTCATCACGTTGGCATCCGGTACGGTCTCAAAAATACCCTGAGACATGGGCCGGACCATGACGCCGTTGTCGTCTGAATAGACGACCGAGAAAGAGATCAGGAGAAATATGGATGTATAGATGATCTTTTTCACTTTATCTTCCATTGCCGCCAATACTTTACACAATATTTATAAATAACAAACAACATGCCAGATGGGCATTGCGGGGAAGGAAATCAGCGGCGGAGACCATTTTTATTAGATCGGAAGAGCACAC
>JBFZEN010000231.1:0-4391 GCA_041306805.1 bacterium | reverse complement strand
CGACAAACTCACCGGGAGGCGCCGACAGGATTGATTGAACGATCGAATAAACGATCCAGGCCGCGATGAGCGATACGCCGGTCCAGAAAAGCGACTCGCGTTTGAGCATTTTCCACAGCGCCAGGGCCTTCTGTTTGGGGAAATAGGTGCGGATGAAAGACACAAGGGTATTCCAGAATTCCCGGATTTTTCCGTGGATCGGTTTTTTTATCTTAGCCATCGGACAGGGGGTTCCATTTTTCGGGTATGCGGCTGTTTCGGTCTAGTAGTTGAACACTGATTTCGCGGCTAAATTGCGGCGCATTCTGAAAAAAAAGACTCGATGGCATCCGTCATTTTGGCGAGCGTAAACCGGCGGCCCACGGTTCTTTTCCCGGCCGCCCCCATGTTCCGGACCAGAACGGGACTCTGGACCATGCTGCGCATGGCCTGGGCCAGCGCCAGGGCGTCCGAGGGCGGAATCAACACGCCGTCGACACCCTGTGTGACGATTTCGGGCATATTGCTGGTGTTGGTGGTAATGACCGGCTTGCGGGCAGCCATGGCCTCGATCAGCACGATGCCGAATCCTTCCCAGAGGGAAGGCAGCACCAGAACGTCCATGGTTTTCATCACGTTTTCCACGTCATCTCTGTACCCCGCGAAAACGACACGGCCCCTGCATTCCTGGGCCATACGCCGCAGTTTCGATTCAAGCCTGCCTTCGCCGACCAGAACGAGCCAGGCGCCGGGCTCCTGCTGCGCCAGTTTCCTGAAGGCTCCCAGCAGCGTTTCCACGCCCTTTCTCGAATCGAGCTGGCCGACAAAACCGAAGAGAAAGGCGTTTTTTGGAATCTGCCATTCTTTTCTGAGATCGGCCGACGGATGGCCCTGGAACCGCCCGTTTTCGACGCCGTTGTAAATCACGCGGATTTTTTTGGGGTCGAGCCAGGGACTGTTCCTGAGAAGAGATTGTTTGGTGGCGTTTGAATTGGCAATGACGCCGCTGGCGACCTTATCGTATGAAAACCGGTACGCCCATGTGTTTTTGAGCGGATGATCGATGCCGCGCCTCGGAACCACGGCCTTGACCCCGGCGATTCTGGCCGCGACGCCGCCGAAGCGGAGTTCCCTGTCCATGTTGGTGCACACCACATCAGGCTTAAGCCTGCGTATGAGGCCGAATGTACGGCAGATGCAGCCGGGATCAAAATCGCCCGGCATGGGCAAAGCGTGTACGCGGAATCCATTCGCCCTGGCGCGGACTTCCAGCGGCACGCCCGGCCTGCACAGCAGGTGGACGGTGTGCCCCCTATGTTCGAGTTCCCGCATGGCGCGGAAGAGCCAGATCTCCCCGCCTCCGAACATTTGTATGGAATTGATAAAAAGAATGCGCATGGTTGTCTTTGAAAAGGTCTGGATAATATAAGCATTTTTTATGATCGGGGCAAAAAAAATCCGTCCCGCTTTTACGGGACGGATGAAAACGGGGAACCAGGAGGAAATTTACCCTAGTGAAGACATATAACGGCTTAATCCTGCGAAGCTGGACCTTCACTAATGAAAAAATATTATCGCTTGTTCCTTGGAAGCAGGACCTTCACTAATGAAAAAATATAATCGCTTGGTCCTGCGAAGCAGGACCTTCAATAATCAAAGCCCCTTGGTTTGGTACTCTTCATAAAGCTTGCGCACGGCCGGAACGTATTTGCGCGTTTCGCTCCACAGGTACTGGTCGTCCTTCCCGTTCGCCAGCCAGACGGCCGCCTGTTTTTCTCCTCCGTTATACGCGGCCAGGCCGCCCTCAAGTCCGTACTGGTTCACCAGCGACGACAGAAGCCTCGAACCGAGCCTGAGATTATACACGGGATTGTACAGCACTTCCTCCGGCGTGGTCCATGAAACACCCTCGTAATTGGCGAGGAAATACCCGGTCACGGGAAGCACCTGCATCAGCCCCATGGCGTTCGCCTTTGAAAGCGATTTGGGATTCCAGGTTCCACCCGTTTCATGCGTGACCAAAGCGCACAGCAGATCCACATTGAGGTTGGTGTATTTGACCGACATCTCGTAGATTTCGCTGGCAATATCGTAGGTCTCAACCGATGAGAGGCCGGGATTGTGCGCTTCGATGATTTTCATCACCTTTTGAATCTGGTACTGCCTGACACTATCGATGTTCATGGCTGACCGAAGATTGATCACTTCCTGGCTGAGCTTTTCCATGCGTCCCGTACCCATTCTGTATGCGAAATAGGTCATGACGCTGAGAATACCGATCAGAACGACGAACGCGACCGTCAGAATTCCCCAGCTTGGAAATGTAAATCCCTTCCTGTTTTTCTTCTTATTCCGGCTCTTGATGCGGTTCCACAGTTTCATTACGTTTGCCTCCCCTTTTCCGGGTTCGTATCAAGAAAATCCGCTCAACACCATAGAACTTATTGATTCTTATGAATATCCTAGCAATCATCATGCCAATGATTTGTTACAACAAAGTAACATTTCAGAATGAAATGAAACAGATATGAAAGGGGGCGATGTTTGTTATTTTAAACGCATTTTGGGGAGAAAAAACAGCCCGAACAGGGTCGGCAGGGCGACGTTGATGGCGAAAAGAAGCAGGGAACTGTTGAATGCCGTAATCTTGTCAACCTGAAATCGCAGAAAAAAGAACACGGCGGCTCCCTCACGTATGCCCAGATCGGCGATTGAAAACGGCAGGAGGGTCTTCGCCAAAATGGTGGACGTGGTGGCCGTGAGCGCCGTGGTCCACGGAATGGGTTGGAACGCAAAAGCCAGAAAACAGAACTGGGCAATGTATATCCCGTATAGAAGAAAGGAAACGATGAACAGGAAGCGAGCCTGTTTTAAACGGATGACGTCCATGGCCGATAGAATGTCCTTGAATTTTTCACGCACGGGAAAAAGGACGCTGATATGATAGAGCAGGTTCCTGATCCATTCCGGGTGCCGGGCCAGAAGCAGAAACGGCACGGTGGCTGCAAGTCCCAGCAGGACCATGGGCCAGACCAGAAACAGGTTGTAGTGAAAAAGATAACTCAGGCAGGCCACCATGCCCCAGACGCCGCATACGACGATGGGGACGAGCCCGTACGCCTTGTCCAGCAGAAGAAGCCCAATCGAAGGCAGGCGTTTCACCCGGCGCAGAAAAAGCGATCTGCTGATTTCGCCGATGCGCCCCGGCGTCACGAATCCCCCGACCATGCCGCCGAAAAGCGACGCCAGAGATTCCTGTACCGTCGTTTTCGGTTCCAGACGCCTGAGAAGGTAATGCCACCGGAACCACTGCAGAAAAAGGTTCGGCACGAGCAGGACGACGGCGACGATCAGGAATGCCGGATTTTTGGGATTGAGAAAAGCCGACCGGATTTCCTGAAAATGCAGCGTCTTCACAAGAAACGCCATGGCGAAAACGGCGATGGCGATTTTAGCCGGGAAGAACAGGCTTGAAAAACTTTTTTTCATGTTGAACAGTTTACGGATTGCCGTGACCATTATCAAGTGAAAACTGATCGCTTCTCTGTTTGGCATGTTCAATCGAAACATGCACAGCAATGTCAGATCTCAAATCAACAAACTCAGATCTTCGTTTGAAAACTCTTTATAAATCTGAGATCAAAACCTAAGGTCTGAGATGAATAATCAGGTTCCGTGTTCAGGGTTCTGCATTCCGAGAACCGGGCACCCGGCACCTCGAACCTTTTCTTCTCTGAACCCGAAACCCAAAACTCGGAACGGCCTTTTGGCTCCGAATTTCGACCGTTTTTATTTGGTTTTCGCAACGAATATGCATAAATTCTTGGTCAAGGGTCGGATTCGGTCCGGCTGAAACGCTGATTGATGCATAAGGAAACGGTTCATGGACACCCAACTGGCAGAACTGATAGAAAAATTAAAAAGGGAAGGCGTCGAGGAAGGCAGGCTCGCCTCGCAAAAAATCGTTCAGGAGGCCTCGGCTGAAGCCGTCCGCATCGTGGAAAAAGCAAAACAGGAAGCGGCCGGAATGCTCGAAGACGCCCGGGAAAAATCCCTGATCTTCCAGAAATCCGGAGAACTCGCCGTCCGGCAGGCGGCGCGTGACGCCGTGCTTCGGCTGAAGGGGGAGATTCACGCCCTGTTCGACCGTGTTTTCAAGCGTGAAATCTCGGGAACGCTGACTCCCGAAACGATGCGCGATATGGTGATGAAAATGACCGACCAATGGGCCAGGAACACCGGCATTGAAATCACGCTCAATGAAAAGGAAAAAGAGCGGCTCGAAAGCCTGCTGTTCCACGGCGTGCGGAAGGAAATGAGGAACACCGTCACGTTGAGAGGCAGCCGCGGCATCGAGCACGGTTTTCACATCGGGCTCAAGGGTGAAAGCGTCCGTTACGATTTCACGGATG
>JBFZEN010000230.1:0-4080 GCA_041306805.1 bacterium | reverse complement strand
CGTTAATCCTATATCCCATCAAAAAAATAAAGGGCTGGATTTGCAATCTTTCAGTCATACCGGAGCGTCCATGATCGATCCTGCGTCGAATCCGTCCACGTTGACATCCATCAATCCGGCCACGATGGAAAAAGTCGGCCAGGTCGCCGTTTCGAATGCGGAACAGGTGCATGAATCCGTCCGCCTGGCCGGCGAGGCGTTTCCGGCGTGGAGGGACGCGACGGCGGCCGCGCGGGCCGGAATTCTGAAGAAAGCGCAGCAGCTGCTGATTTCGAAAAGCGAGGACATGGCCGCCTGCATCACCAAGGAAATGGGAAGGCCCTTCGTTGAGTCGATGGTGATGGAGGTCGAATCGACCGTCGATTTGATCGGTTATTGCGCCGGCCGGACGGCAGGCCTGATGCGGCCCAGGAAAACAAGCCTGCACCACCTTTTGTTCAAGAGAAGGAAAAGCGTCGTCATTCCCCAGCCGCTGGGGGCATTGGGCGTGATCGCGCCGTGGAACTGGCCCCTGCTCATCCCCATGGGATGCATCGTTCCTGCGCTCGCAACAGGCAATACCGTCGTTTTCAAACCCTCCGAGCTGACTCCCCTGACCGGACGGAAGATCGGCGAACTGCTGTGGGAAGCGGGCGTTCCTGAAGGCGTTTTCCGCGTCGTTCAGGGCAAAGCCGGGACGGGCCATGCCCTGGCGGCCTCCAAAGTGGAAAAACTGTTCTTCACGGGAAGCACCGAAGTGGGTAGACGCATCATGGAACAGGCGGCGCCGTCGCTGAAGAAGGTCGTGCTTGAAATGGGGGGAAACGACGCGGCCGTGGTCTGCGAGGATGCGGATCTCGATTTCACCTCGAGCGGCATTCTATGGGGCGGCATGAACAACTGCGGCCAGAACTGCAACAGCGTGGAGCGCGTGTTCGTCCACAGGAAGGTGATCGGCGGATTTATCGGGCGCCTGGTCGAAAAATCAAAGCGCCTGCGCGTCGGAGACGGCATGAATCCGGGCACCGACATGGGGCCGCTCGCCTCGACAGGGCAGATCGGCAAGATGGAATCCATCATCCGTAAATCGAAAGACCAGAACGGGCGCGTGCTGTGCGGGGGGAATCGTCCCGCCGGATTGCCCGGATATTTTTTCGAGCCCGCCATTCTGTTTCACGAGACCATGCCCGCTTTTCTGCCGGGCGAGGAATTGTTCGGTCCCGTTCTTGTCGTCATTCCCGTCCGGGACGACGATGAAGCCGTGCGCATGGCCAACCAGAGCGTTTTCGGCCTTTCCGCCTCGGTATGGACGGGAAATGCGAAAAGGGGCGAGGCCCTTGCCGCAAGGCTCGAAACCGGTTCGGTGATGGTGAATGACGTGGTGGTTTCGTTCGGCATCACCGAGGCAAGCTGGACGGGAATCAAAAAAAGCGGCGTGGGATGGGTGCACGGCGAAAAAGGCATGGATGAAATGCTCAATCTCAAATACGTCAACCGCGATCCGCAGGACAGGATGCAGAAATACTGGTGGTTTCCCTATGGGAACGGAATGGTGAAGGGCATCAAGGCGGGAATGGTTTTCATGCACGGCTCGGGCATCGGCCGGAAAATGAAGGCAATGCCGAGAACGCTGGTTTCTTTTACGGGTTACCTCCTGGGGAACAGAAGGAAAAGAGGCAAGTTATGATTCCATCCGGACGGTTCACCGCCTGCGGTTCCAATCTTCCCTGGGCGGATTGAAGTAACCGATCCTGACCGCCGGCGCTTTTTTCTTCAGCCGGCTCATCCATTCCAGGATGCCCACGGAATTCCTGCGGGGCATTTTCTCATTCAAGCCCAATCCGTTCACGTATTGCCCGGGGTCGATGTTCAGGTTGCGCGCCTGGATGCAATCGATCCGATGCCTGTCCAGCAGGCCGAACAATGCCTCCATCTCGCCGGGGTGATCGGTCAATCCGGGAAAGATGAAGTAATTCAGGGAAACGTAGGCCCCGTATTTTCCCGCCGCCTCAAGGCTTTTGAGCACGTCCGCGAAACCGAATCCCCTGGGCCGGAAATACCGCATGTAAAGATCTTCCCTGGCGCTGTTCATGCTGATGCGGACGCTGTCGAGCCCGGCATTGAGAAGCCTTTCCAGCGCGGCGGGATGTCCCGCGTGGGTGTTGAGGTGGATGGTGCCGCGGCTTGTACGCCCTCGTATGAGGCGGATGGACTTTTCTATCAAAGCAACACGGGTGAGGGGTTCTCCTTCACAGCCCTGGCCGAAACTGATCATGGCCCGTTCCGCTTTTTCGAGGTGGGGCAGGGCCATTTCGACGATTTCCTCCGCGTCCGGAGAAAAGGATATTCTGTCCTGCGATGAGCGGACCGCTCCCCGGGGCTGCCTGGATATGCACCCGATGCAGCGGGCCGAACAGGAAGCGCTGACGGGGACGGGGCATTCCCATCTTTCAAGCACGAAATTGAATGCGTTGGGGCAGGCGTATCGTTTCACGCAGTTCTCGACCAGGTGGCGGACGAGCCGGTTGCCGGGGTAACGCCTGAGCATGCGGCGCGCAGAGAGAAGGACCTTTTTCCTGTCGAATTGATCCGGATCGTGGCGGACGTCAACGTCCACGCGGCGGGCCGGGACCCAGCATCTTCCCCGTTTCCATCCCACGGGCGTGTAGGCGAACAATGGAAGAATCGGGGCGCCGGGGAGGGTTTCGCAGGCCGCGGTATACAACTGGGTATAAGCCGGGGCGGCAAAAGCGGCCACGGCCGTGACGGGTTTCCCCTGATGTGAAGCGACCGGGACGAATTGATTTTGAACGGGATCCCAGCCAACGGGAATTCTTCCGGGCAGCGACATGAGCGCGCTGCCTTCAGGCATGGGTATCCATTCGTCCGTTTCCGGGAGATAAGGGGAAAGAAGGCGCATGCCGGCCGCTTCGTAGCCGTCGATTTCAAATAGACGGCGGCGGCTGTCCGAAACGAGAAGAATCGGTTTTTTTGCGCGTGCCATGGTTGCTAATATAAATAAAACCGCGGGTAAAAAAAACTGAAATGAGACGCCTGATTAAAGGCAGAAAAATTTCGGATTGGCTTAAATTTCCAGGAAGAATTTATTACTTGCAATTGACGGAAAAAATTGCGATAATTGCTTGTTAAGTCGGCAAATAGGGCTGACTTTAAATAAAAATTTCATACGTGAGAGTGACCGGAAGCAAAATGCCGGGTTCGCCCGGGTTGCAATCAAGCGAGACTTTCAAACAAGGACTGATCATGGCCGTCAATCAGAAAAGACTGCGCGGAACGCTTCCCAGAATCGGCATCAGGCCCGTCATCGACGGTCGCCGCAAAGGCGTCAGGGAATCCCTCGAAAACCAGACCATGGGCATGGCCAGACGCACCGCCGAATTCCTCTCGAGGCAATTGCGCCATCCGAACGGGATGCCCGTGGAATGCGTCATCGCCGGAACATGCATCGGCGGAATCGCCGAGGCGGCCGAAGCCGCCGACCTGTTCAGGCGTGAAAGCGTCGGCGTGTCGTTGACCGTGACCCCGTGCTGGTGCTACGGAACCGAGGTGATGGACTCGGAGCCGCGCCTGCCCAAGGCGGTCTGGGGTTTCAACGGAACCGAACGCCCCGGCGCCGTGTACCTGGCGGCGGCCTTGGCCGGTTACAACCAGAAGGGACTGCCCGCTTTCGGCATATACGGCAGGGATGTTCAGGATGCCGGCGACGAAACCATACCCGAAGACGTTCAGAAAAAACTGCTGCTGTTCGCCAAGGCCGGCCTGGCCGCGGCTGAAATGAGGGGAAAATCGTACATGGCCCTGGGCGGCGTTTCGATGGGCATAGCCGGCTCCATCGTCCATGAAGATTTTTTTCAGGATTACCTCGGCATGCGGAATGTGCACGTGGACATGTCCGAACTCGTGCGGCGCATGGATGAAGGGATTTATGATCCCGGCGAATTTGCCAAAGCCATGGCCTGGGTCAGGAAAACCTGCAAGGAAGGCATGGACCTGAACGCTTCCGAAACCCGGCACGACAGGGCGCTGAAGGACAGGGAATGGGAGACCGTGGTCAAGATGACCATGATTTCGCGCGATCTC
>JBFZEN010000229.1:0-2880 GCA_041306805.1 bacterium | reverse complement strand
TGTTACGATACGATATGAAACGCCTATTTGGGAAGCGGCCAAACCGATGCCGCGGTTGGCCCGCATGAACGACACCATCTGACTGGCCAACTCCTGCAGTACCGCATCATACGTGTGAACGGCATTCGCAGTCCCTCTCAGAAATTGATCCGGATAATGGCGCAATTCCAATCCGCACTGTCCGAATCTGCCGGTGAATGGATCGTTCAAAACGGGACCTTCATTCTCATTTATTTCCCGGCGTACCAACGGCTCCAACCGGGCAAAACGCCGCGCACCGTCCGCATCCGGTGCAGGCGGCATTTTCGATGTGCGCGAAGAGGGCGCCTCAGGGCTTGTTCACCCGAATGCTGCGGACGCGGGCGCGTTCTCCCGCCCCGACTGCGGACGATTCCATCCCCCCAATCCTCTTCTTCTGCCAAATCCCCGTCCCTGGCCTCCCCGCATACAATTTCCTTTTCAGTATTTTTCTCTTCCATCGCGGCGGAATAGCCTGCCGGCATATCTAGACTCAACGGCCGGCAGGCTGTCGCTTGGTTATGCCTTTTTCTTTTGTTCCGCTTCCAGTTCCTGGATACGCTGATTCAGATCAGTCAGTGTTTTTTCCAGATACTCCGACTGCTTCTTCAGCATATCCATTTCCTGTTCAGTGGTCGTTGAGAAGGGTGCTGGCATGTTTCCATTGGCATTCCCCCAAAACGGATACCCATTGTCGGCACGCTGCCATCCGGTCAGGCCCGTGGCATAAAACCAGTTGCGTCTTCCCCGGCCGCCACGTCCGAATCCACGACCGAATCCCCATCCCGGGATTGAATTCATGTATCCGGGCACGGCGTATCCGGCACAGTAGCCTGCCGCCCTGCCTGTCATGGGCCCCATTCCGTTGGGACCTGTTCGATCTCCTCCTGGCATGATTGTCACCTCCTTTCGTCGTAAAATTGTATGCATGGCATCATGATCATCTTGAATCATCCGGGTCAATCATCATCTCCAGTGCGGAAAGCCGCACCTCCGGCCCCGGCCCATTCCCCATCCCCGAATCCATACCCGGTCCGGATAACCCGCCCGGGGTATTCTTCCTGCCGGAAGAAAAGGATTGGAACAGGCGGTTAACCCCGGTAACGGCGCCTGGATATATTCTCCCACAAGCCCATCGGGTGCCCGGCCTGGATATCCCGAAAATGGAGTCCCAAACCGCACGATAGGTGACTGCATTCCGGAGGTCTCCATTCTTGGCGATCCCGTTCCGCCTTCAACCGGCACAGAACCCACGCTCACCCCTTTGCCGGCATAACGGTCGTACCGGTGCCCGGCTAAGCCGATGAATCCTTTTACTTCGGACGGTTTTTCTTCATTCCTTTCTAAAATACAATAACCCATCCCCCTTCCGGTCATAGGTCCTGCCCCCATCGGACCGGTTCCGTTGTATCGCGGCATTGGAAACCTCCTTTCTGTCCATACTATGGCTGCCGGCCAATTCTGAATTGCATCATTGCACCGGCCGGCAATGGGTGCATACCCCGTAAAAATGGATGGTATGGTGAAATATTTTATATTGATATTTTTCTGACAATATCTTTTCGGTTTTATTCATCAGCTCCAATTCTTCGTTGACAAAATCGGTGTAATCGACTATCGTTCTGCACTTCACACATACCAGATGATGGTGATGTTGGTTTTTAAATGGATTGTCAGTCAGTTCATAACGGGCCCGGTCATCCCCGAAATCGTATTTTTGCACCATTCCGATTTGAAAAAACAGGTCCAATGTACGATAAACGGTCGTCAAGCCTATCGAAGGATTTGTTTTAATCGCGTCAAGATAAATTTCTTCGGCACTTAAATGTTTATCTGTATTTTTCAGAAGGTTGATGATTACTTTTCGGGGATTCGTCAACTTCAGCCCAAAATCATAAAGTCGCTGCTGCCTCAAGGGATATCCTGACAAGACCGCCTCCCCATTTAGTGTTTTTTAACTATCTCATCAAGTACTGCAGGGAAAGACCTTCTGATGAAGAATGCCGTCTTTTTCCGCACCGGTAAAAATTCATATTGATAATGGAAACCATTTTCAATATAGTAAATATCCGCCTTTCTGTCAATAGTTTTTATAGCTGTTCATTTAAATCCATGTAAAAAAGGTAAAATAGGGAATTGGCATGTAAGGGGAATAAACCATTTGAAAAATGATCATTATTATTGTCTTGACATTGATTTTTTCCATATATAACTTTCTCCTATTAGAAACATTTAAATTGATTCAGCCAGATAATAATAGTTTGGGCACGCAACCGCTTCTGCCGGCGAGGATTGTACCCATGGCGCTTTTTACCGCGAGACGTTTCCTGTTGCTCCTATCCGCATGCGCTGCGCTTCGGGCGACCCAACTTCGCGCCCAGGCCGCAATCGTCACCTGCCGCCCTGGCCCGCATCAGCTATCCATTCAATATCTCTGGGACTCCGATCAGCCGGGCTGGGACGATCCCAAACGCGTTCGGTTCTTTGACCTTCTTGTGATCGAGCGGTTCGGGCCCGCGCATCCCTATGCCGGCGCCCCCCGCTCCGTGCTCGACATTCGCGACAAAGTCGTTTTTTGCCGGCTGGGCGCCGACTCATTCTCTGTCACTTTCCAACCCGTTCCTTTCAATGTCGATCTTCAGGGCGCCTGCGGCGCGTATGTCTCGGGCACCGTCTCCATTCAAAAGAACGGGAAGCCCTTCCTGAAGGAAATCGCTTTCGATGAGAGCGACGACTGTAACGCCGATGGCGTACGGGTGCTCTCCCGGCTCACCGTAGGTCCAAACGACACCACGGCTCATCTCACGTATTCACCCCGGGATCCCTGATCCATCGCTCCGCTTCGTGCCTGACCTCGGCATT
>JBFZEN010000228.1:0-3129 GCA_041306805.1 bacterium | reverse complement strand
TGATACTTTTGGACGTGGTCATGCCCCGCATGGACGGATTGACGGCCGCCCGTTTGATCAAGTTTTACAAACCATTAAGCACCGTTCCCATCATATTTCTAACGGCCAAGGACGCGGACAAGGAAATCGAACTGGCCCAGGAAGTCCGTGCCGAGGTGTATATTACCAAACCCTTCGACGTGAGGCAGGTCATACAAGTCGTCAAGGAAATCTCCGCTGCCGCGTCGGCCAAATAGAAGCAATGGGGAAACACGCTTTCCAACTTTTCTCAAAAGGCAATTGACGAATGAGCGGAACCGACCATCTTGTCTTGTTCAATCTCGACGATCACCGTCTTGCGCTGCCCATGGCTGGCGTGGAGCGTATATCGCGTTCCGTGGAAATCACCCCTCTCCCGAAGGCGCCGCCCTCCGTGCTGGGCATCATCAACGTCCAGGGTCGCGTGGTGCCGGTCGTGGACATACGAAACAGATTCGGCCTTCCCGCGCGCCCCATGCATCTCAGTGACCATTTCATCATTGCAAAAACATCCAAACGACCGCTGGCGCTTTTGGTCGACACGGTGACCGATATTATTGAAACCGGCAAACAGAACCTGGTTTCGCAGGACCAGATTTTTTCGGAGATCGAATACCTGCACGGCGTTCTCAAACTGCCGGACGGCATGCTTCTCGTGAACGATCTGGAGAAATTTCTTACATCCGAAGAAGAGGAATCGCTGGAACAGGCGCTCACACAGGCCGTCAAACAGACCGAACAAAAAAGGGAAAAGGGAAGGCGAAAAGGAAATTCCAATGAAAAGGGGACGGTATGACCAAGAGAATTTCCAACGCCCTTCTCGAACATTTCGCCGATTTCCTGGCCATGCAAACGGGGTGGTATTATCCGAAAGAAAAACAGCTGGATCTGCTCAAAGGCCTGAGGATCATCACCAAGGAGTTCGGCTTCAACGACCCGGAGGAATGCATCTGCTGGCTCATGTCGAAGCCGTTGACAAAAAAGCAGGTGGATATTCTGGCCTGTCAGTTCACGGTGGGCGAGACCTATTTCATCAGGGAGCCCAAGGTGTTCGACGCCCTTGAAAAAAATGTGCTCATGGAACTCATCCGCAAACGCAGGCAGACGGACAAACGGCTCAGGATATGGAGCGCCGGATCCTGCACGGGAGAAGAGCCCTTCTCCATCGCGATCCTCCTGACCCGGATGATTCCGGACATCCATGACTGGCATATCACCATCCTGGGAACCGACATCAATCCCCTGTTTCTGGAAAGGGCCCAGACCGGCATCTACCGCGAATGGTCCTTCCGCGGCACTCCCTTCTGGCTGAAGGAAAATTATTTCCGGAAGACGGAAGAGGGCTTCTATGAAATTCTCCCCCAGATCAAACGCATGGTCAAGTTTCAACCCCTGAACCTGGTGGAAGACTCCTATCCCTCTCTTTTCAACGACACCAATGCCATGGACGTCGTTTTCTGCAGGAACGTACTGATGTACTTCACTCCGGAACAGATGAAGAACATCGTCGACCGGTTTTTCATGAGCCTGGTTGAAAACGGATGGCTGATCGTCGGATCGAGCGAGACATCCCATATCCTGTTCTCCCAGTTCGTGACGGTGAATTTTCCGGGCGCCATTCTGTACGAAAAAGACACGCAGGAGCGAAGAAAAATAAGGACCATGTCGAGCGGTTCGCTGACGCCGATAGACGCATTCGCGGCGGCTTTCAGCATGAATCCCATTTATTATTATAAACCCAATGCCGAGCCGGCCCTTCAGTTCCATCCGTCTCCGGCGCCTCCCGTTCCCGTCAAATCGGTTCAGTCCGAAGAGCCCGTTCCCGCGCCCGTCCCGAGCCGCGAAAACATATTTGAAAACGCCATGTCTTCTTTCGAGGCGGGTGAATACGAAACCGTGATCGAACAGGTCACGCAGGTCGTCCACGACACCGGGCCCGACGCAAAACTCATCACGCTTCTGGCCAAGGCCTACGCCAACCAGGGAAAGCTGAACGACGCCATCCAGTGGTGCGAAAGGGCCATCGAGGCCGACAAATTGAATCCCGAATCGTACCGGCTCCGCGCGGTGATTTTACAGGAACAGGGGAACACAGACAGCGCCGTCACTTCCCTCAAGCGGGCGCTGTATCTTGATTCCAATTTCGTACTGGCCCATTACATGCTCGGCAATATCTCATATCAGATCGGAAAGGTTTCGGAATCGCGCAAATATTTTAAGAATGCGCTCGATCTTCTCAAAAGGCATAAAAAGGAGGAGATCCTTCCCGAATCGGACGGAATGACGGCCGGGCGTTTGATGGAAATGATACAAATGTCAGCCATGATGAAGGAGCATAACGCGTGAGCGCCGATCAAAATCAGGCTGCCAGGCGGCCCGAACCGCCCGATCACGACATGAAAACCAGGCAGACCCTCAAGAACCGGGCGCTGGAGCTGGCTGAGGCCGTGGCGGAAGAGGCGGACTCGGGAAAAACCATCGAGGTCGTGGAGTTCAGCCTGGCCTATGAGCGGTACGGCATTGAATCGACTTTCGTGCGCGAAGTGTATCCCATGAAAGAGTTCACGCAGGTTCCCTGCACCCCCGATTTCATTCTGGGCATCATCAACGTCCGGGGCCAGGTGATGTCGGTCGTCGACATACGCCGTTTTTTCGAGCTTCCGGTGCAGGGTCTGACCGATCTCAACCGGGTGGTGGTGGTTCAATGGAACAACATGGATATGGGAATTCTGGCGGACCGCATTCTGGGGGTCAGGCTGATTCCCGTGCATGAGATCCAACCGTCTCTGCCGACCCTGACGGGAGTGCGCACCGATTATCTCAGGGGCGTGACCAGCGACAGGATGGTTTTGCTCGATGTTCCCAAAATGCTCGGTGACAATCGATTCGTGGTGAACGAAGATATTGAATGACGCATCGTTTAGCGTAAACAGGAGAGTATCATGCTGAAGAGACTGCAGTTCCGATACAAAATCATCCTGGTACCAGCCCTCACCCTGCTGATACTGATCATGGGGATCGTCACGAATATTTATTTCGGGCGGAGGAACCAAAAAACCATCAATGGGATGGTCAATGGGTATATGCCCGCGTGGGAGACGAGCAAGGATT
>JBFZEN010000227.1:0-3030 GCA_041306805.1 bacterium | reverse complement strand
TGGGCCGGGCGGCACCGCCGCGTTTCCCGTGATTTCGCCCGAGTCGGCTGAAAAACCAGCCTTTGCGCTCAAGACGCCCGTCATCAGGAGAACCAGGACCGGAATGAACTTTTCTAGTCTTTTCATGAATGACCTCCCTTGGCGTTCTTCGCGCTCTTCGCGGCCGGTTCTTTTAACGCAAGAATGCAAAGGCGCTAATCAATGCATAATAATAATAAGAAATCAGGGGATTCTTGTCAATCACTATTTGACGCGCCTTTTCTATTTCATCCGGCTCTGGAACCGGCGGACCGCGAATGGGAAGATGACGGCGCCGAACGCGACGAGGACCAGAAGTTGCGGATAAAGGGAATGGAGGCCGGCGCCCTTGATGAAGATGGCGCGCGTGGCGGCGATCAGGTACCGCATGGGGTTGAGCAACGACAAGATTCGCATGATTCGGGGCATGTTCTCGATGGGAAAGAGAAAGCCCGACATGATGATGAAGAAGAACAAAAGGAACACGGTCATGAACATGGCCTGTTGCTGTGTCTGCGCAGCGGCCGAGACGAAAAGCCCGATGCCGAGCGTGGTGAAGAGATAGATGACGGCGAACAGCGCGAACAGGGCCAGGTTGCCCGCCATGGGAATGCCGTACCAGACCTTGGCGAAAGCCACGGCCAGGGTCAGCTCAATGAAGCCCACCACGGCGAATGGAATGATCTTACCGATAAGAAGCTCATGCTTCTTGATTGGCGACACCAGAAGTTGGTCGAGCGTGCCGATTTCCTTTTCACGCACCAGGCCCATGGCGCTGATCAGCGAAGTGATCATGGTCAGAAGAAACACGGCGATGCCGGGAACCATGTAGTGGCTGGCTTTCAGTTCGGAGTTGAACCAAATTCGTATTTCGGGCTCAATGACGACCGGCCCCTGTCCTTCGCCTGCGGCTGCAACGGCGGCCGACAGGAGTTTTTCCTGTACGTATCCCTCGAGAATGCCTGTCACGTATCCCAAAGCCACCGTGGCCGTGTTCGAATCCTGCCCGTCCAGCAGGACCTGCAGCGATACGGGATCCGCGCCTACGGCGCTGTGTGAAATCCGGGCCGTCAGATTCCGTGGAATGACCAACCCGATGGACGCCCTGCCACCTTTCAGAGCCGAGGCGATCATGTCGGGATGCGTGCCTTCCGCCTTAACGCGAAGGTAACGGGAATGCCTGAACCGCCCGACCAGTTCGCGGCTCAGCGGGCTCTGGTCGAGGTCGCAGACCGCGATGCCCACGTTTTTCACGTCGGTCGACACGGCATACCCCAGTATCAGGAGCTGGATGATGGGGACCATGAAAATCAGCGCCATCATGGGCCGGTCGCGCCTGATCTGAAGGAATTCTTTTCTGATGATGAAACCGATCTTGCCCACGCCTCAATCCTCCAGGCGGATCTTAAACCGCCTCACACTGGCCAGCATCACCACCGACCCGAACAGGACAAGGAACAGGAGCGGGCGGAACGCGGTTCCCCATCCGATGTCCTTGAGCATGACGCCGCGGATGATGACCAGAAAATATTTCGCCGGCACCAGGTATGAAACCGCCTGCAGTATTTTGGGAAGCGACGCGAGCGGAAAGATGAAGCCCGACAAGAGGAAACTCGGCAGGAAGGTGCCCACCATCGACGCCATCATGGCCACCTGCTGGGTTCTCGCCACCGAGGAAATGAACAGGCCGATGCCCAGGGCGCAGGTGACGAAGGCGAGCGACGCCGCGAGAAGCAGCGCCCCGTCGCCCCTGAAGGGAACGCCGAACACGAGCATCGAAAAGGCGATGATCAGGACCGAGTCGGCCAGGGCGATAACGATGTACGGGGCGATTTTACCGGCCACGGTCTCAAACGGACGTACGGGCGAAACCAGGATTTGCTCGAGCGTGCCGTTCTCGCGCTCGCGTGCCATGGTGACCGACGTCAGAAGGGCGCAGATCATCATCATCACCACGGCCACCAGGCCCGGCACGATGAAGTCGGCGCTTTTCAGGTCGGGGTTGTACCAGATGCGCGGCTCGACCGTCAGGGGAGTTCTGAACGTTCCGGCATTGAGTTTGATCGTGCGCAAGGCGCAATATGAGCGCAGCGTGTTCACGGCCACGGCCGCCGTGTTGGCGTTCGAGCCGTCCACCAGCAGCTGCACCTTGGCCTTCGGCCCCGTCCCGAGGGACTTGCCGAAATCGGCGGGAATGACGAGCAGGGCCGTGAATTTCCCCTCGACCATGCCGTGCTCGACGGTCTTGCGGTCGGGCAGCACCTTCACGACGCGGAAATAACCGGACGCGGTCATGCCGCGTACGAAATCCCTCGACACGGCGGACCGGTCATGGTCGAGCAGCCCCAGTTTGATTTCGCGTATATCGAACGAGATCGCGTAGCCGTATATAAAAACCATCAGCATCGGCCAGAGAAACACGATGATCAGGCTGCGTGGATCGCGAAGAATGTGCAGCAGCTCCTTTCGCATGATGGCCCAAAAACGCGGCTTCATTCGGCGTATCTCCCTAACGGTATAAAAACCATCAGCATCGGCCAGAGAAACACGATGATCAGGCTTCTGGGGTCGCGAAGAATGTGCAGCAGCTCCTTTCGCATGATGGCCCAAAAACGTGATTTCATGCCGCCTCCCCGGTGGATTTTCGGAGGCGTTCCCGGATCAAGTCGATGAACACGTCTTCCATGGTGCGCCGGTGCGTCCGCTCCTTCAATTCCCGGGGTGACCCCATGGCCACGATCTTGCCGTCATGCATGATGGACAGCCTGTTGCAGTACTCCGCCTCGTCCATGTAATGCGTCGTGACGAACACCGTCGTGCCTTTCGAGGCGAGCTCGTAGATGAGCATCCAGAAACTCCGCCGCGAAATCGGGTCCACGCCTCCCGTGGGCTCATCCAGAAAAAGGGTGCGCGGGGCGTGCAGCAGCGAGGACGTGAGCGCCAGCCTCTGCTTCCACCCCAGCGGAATGTCGCGCGTCATCCTGTTTCTGAATTCAAGTATTCCCGTGAACG
>JBFZEN010000226.1:0-3813 GCA_041306805.1 bacterium | reverse complement strand
TTTAATTATCCTTTTTACACTTCAATCGCCGCCGGTGTCATGGAATACGCGAACAGCAGGGGTTATTCGGTCATCGTCACGAGTTCTGAAAACGACCACGAACGCGAAAAGAAATTCACGCACCTTTTTTCCGCCAAGGACATCAAGGGCGTGATCATCGCTCCGATCGTGGAAGGGATGGCCGAAATCGAGCATCTCTTCAAATTGAAAATGATCAATTATCCTTTTGTATTGCTGGAGGACGTCAAGGGAATACAGGCCAATGTGGTCGCCATCGACAATTTGAAGGCCATCAAGAAAGCCGTTAAATACCTGATTGACAGCGGCCATACGAATATCGTCCATTTCGCGGGCCCCCCGCAGTCTTCACACACCAAGGAAAGGATCGAAGGATTCAGGGACGCCTTCAGTGAAAGCACTTTGGTTTTCAACAGGGAAATGATCGTTTCCGTGGGGTCCCGCTATGAAGAGAGTTACAGCAACACCATGAATTTTTTCAAGGACAAGAACCGCATGGATTACCCCACGGCCATCGTCTGTTTCAACGACCAACAGGCCCTGGCCGTGATCATGGCCCTGAAGGAGCTGAACATCAGGGTGCCCGACGACATATCCATCATCGGGAATGACGACATCTACTACGCAAAAATCTACCCCGTCCCTCTGACCACCATCAGGACTCCCCAGAGCGACATCGGGAAAAAGGCTGCGGAAATTCTGATCAGGAACATCGAGTCGCAGGTGCTCTTGTCTCCCGAACGGGTCGTTTTCGAGACCGACTTCATCATCAGAGATTCCTCCAGGGTGTTGAACCCCTGATCTTCCTTTTTCGGGAAGAATTTCATCCGCGTATCCAATTCGGAATCAAGGCTGCCGGGCGCAGTCCGTCAGGTCCCGCCAGGGCGTCCAGGTGCGAGGCCGGTATGCCGCCGCCATGCCGGACGGGTTTTGGCATTGTCTTGCCGGCATCCCGCCGTCCATGTCCGCCATATAAAAGCCGCATGTCAAGCGACTCCCCAAAGCCTGCATATTTTATCAGGGAAAAATCTCAAAAAAGAAATATTTTTGCATCTCTCAGGGTGGCTTCAAGCAGGTTCAAGCGGGATGCACGATCCGGCAAGCGGAAATCAGTTGCAACCGGATATTGGATTCATTATCATCTCGATAGGGAAGGATGCCATGAATCGTTCAGACCAGATCAAGCGAGGAGAAAAACAAATGACCCTGAAGCGAATTTTTGCCGGAACGGCGTGGACAACGAGGCCGGGGAAGTCGCGGCGGCGCAATACCCCCTGATCAGGGAGTTCCGCGTCAGGCTCAACATGAAAGACGAGCCCCGGCAGGACGTCGAGGCCGCGTGGTCGGTTTGCTCGCCGGGCACCGTGGGACGGTTTTCCGCCACGGCCTATTTTTTCGCGCGTGAACTGTTCCGGAAGTTCCAGGTGCCCGTCGGCCTCGTGGTGAGCACGTTCGGAGCGAGCACGGCGCAGGCATGGACAAGCCGCCCGGCCCTGTCGGCCAGACCGGAATTCGGCTTTATGCTCAAGGCCTATGAGGAAGCCTGCGTCAAATATGATACGGGAAACGTCGCCAGGCGGAAATTCCTCGATGATTTTGAACAATGGAAAAAAGCGGCGGACCAGGCCAGGGCAGAGGGCAAACCCGCCGGCCGGCCTCCCAGGAACATGAATCCGCATCAGGACCAGCACAATCCCTCCGTTTTGTACAACGGCATGATAGCGCCGCTCGTCCCGTACGCCGTACGGGGGGCGATATGGTATCAGGGGGAATCGAATTATCCCACCGGAAAGATCTATTATGAATTGATGGAGACGCTGATTGATGACTGGCGCGCCCGCTGGAACCAGAACGATTTTCCATTTCTCTTCGTCCAGCTGGCCGGCAATAAAAAGCCGGCGGTCGATCCGAACGAGAAAAGCGAGATGGCGCCCGTACGCGAAGGCCAGCTTCAGACGCTGCGCATCGAAGGCACGGGCATGGCCGTGGCCATAGACATAGGGGACGCCGCCAATATCCATCCCAAGAACAAGCAGGAAATCGGAAGGCGGCTGGGGCTGGCGGCGAGGGCCCTCGTGTACGGCGAGAAGCTGCCGTATTCGGGGCCGATTTTCGAAAGAGCCAAATTCAGGAAAAACGAAGCGCGCATTTCATTCAAACACGCGGAAGGCGGGCTGGCGGCGAAAGGGGATACCCTCAGGGGATTCGCCGTGGCCGGCGCGGACAGCGTGTTCTACTGGGCCGACGCGAAGATCGAGGGCAGGGCCGTCGTGGCGTCGAATCCGTCGGTTCCCCGTCCCGTCGCGCTGCGGTACGGGTGGGCCGACAATCCCCCGGCGAATCTGGTCAATGGAGCGGGGCTGCCCGCGTCGCCGTTCAGAACGGACGGCTGGTGATTCATGCTGCGGGTGAAAAGGTTCCGGGCTCTTCATTTTTCAGCATCCAGGACCCCGTGCCAATAACCGGCACCGATATGATAAAAGCCCTCCATTGAATCGGAGGGCTTTTGATTAAAAACACCATTCAATCACCGGTTCGTCATCCCTTGCGCTTCCTGAGATCCTCCTCGATTTTCAGAAGACCGGCCTCGTTGATCGGATAGAAGATCAGGATCACGCCGTAGACCAGGGACAATGAGGCGGGAATCACGCTGAAGAGCAGCTTGATGCCCGTGATCGCCTCGGGCGTCTGCGCCTGGTTCGGCACGTAGTGGAAAGCAGCCAAAAGTTTCAACGTCAGGAAGCCTCCGATCGCGATACCGAACTTGATCGCGAACATGATACCGGAGGTGACAAGTCCGGTGGCGCGGCGTTTAAACTTCCACTCGTAGTAGTCCGCAACGTCGGCATACATCGAGAAAAGCAGCACCGGCGTCGCGCCGGCGAGAACCGCCCAGACGAGGTTGACGCACACAAGCACCGTGAAGCGATCGGCCGGCAGAAAGTAGAACAGGACCTCGATGACCGCGCTGACGAGCGTGATGGCGACGATGAGCGGCTTCTTGCCGAACAGCTTCACGCACGGCATCGTGACGAGCACGCCCGCGATCATCCCGACGGTGTTGAAAAAGAGGAAAACCGAGGTCTGGTCGAATTCGAGGCGCAGCGGGCCGAAAGCGAGCGTAAACAGGGTGGCATTTCCGAGGCGCGCCACATAGCCGAAGTAGTAGGCCATCGAGCCGTTTCGGACGACGTTGTGGACGAGAAAAAAGACGGCCGAGATGAACAGGACGAGCCACGGGACGTTGTGGGCCAGGTCACGAAGATCCTGTTTGAATGAGCTCTTCTGCCCCGCCGGCGGCTGCACCCGTTCCCGCGTCGTTAAAAACGTGATGAAAAGCAGGACGACGGCGATCACGGCGAAGATGGCCATGCTCTTCTGATAGCCCAGCGCCTGGCTGAAGCCCAGTTTTTCGCTGTAGCCCGGATGCGAGGGATCGGCGCCGAGATACTTCGCGAGCGGCAGCATGAGCGCAGTGACCAGCATCTGCCCGATGAAGGCGAAGAAGAATCGGTATTGTGAAAGAACGGTTCTCTGCTTCGGATTCGGCGTCATGACGGCCATCAGGGAGGAATACGGAATATTGACGGCCGTGAAGACGGTGGCGGTCAGGATGTAGGTGACATAGGCGTAGACGATCTTGGCGTTCATTCCCCAGTTGGGCGTGATAAACATGATGTACGCCAGGACGCCGTAGGGAATGGCCAGCCACAGCAGATACGGACGGAATTTGCCCCAGCGGGTCTGCGTGCGGTCGGCGATCATGCCTATCGGGGGATCGAAAAACATGTCCCA
>JBFZEN010000225.1:0-8298 GCA_041306805.1 bacterium | reverse complement strand
AAAACAGGATGTAACAATACGCTACAAGGGGGATCGGGTTTCTCGATCGGAGCCGTGCGCTCAATGATTCAGGACACCGGTCCATGGATTCGGGAGCCGTCGATCTGACATCAACAATCGTCCATCTGCGAACTGAGATCATTTTTTTAGTATCCCGTCGTTTAATATTTTCCTATTATGGTCAAATTGACATTCCGCACTTCCCCCATCCTCCGCTCGACCTGGGTGTAATGGTAATTCAGGGCGTTGTTGACGCAAGCCTGGAATGTCAGGGATCTCCACCGCACTTCGCCCCGCAGGCTCAGCAGCTTGACCGGCACGCGCGGGTCAAGGGGGTTGATTTCCACCGAGCGGATACGGGACGCGTACCGCCATTCGGCCTGGAACAGCGAGGGACCGAGCCTGACGGAACCCGTCAGCGAACCGAAGTTCCTGGGCCGGTAGGGCAGGTCGGAACGCTGTTCCATGTTCAGGGGATCCATGGAGCACCAGTTGGCCGCAAGGCCGAGCCGGCGGCGCCACCACCACGATTCGCAGGACGCCTCGGCGCCGCGGATGCGGGCCCGGACGAAGTTCCGGAACTGGATGGTTCCCAGAAAATTCACGAAAGGCTCTATCATGTCCCGGTAATCGGTCTGAAAAATCGCCACATCAAGGCTGGCGTGGTCCGAAACGGCGCGGCGAAAGCCGGCATCCCACGTCCACGAGCGCTCGGGGCGCAGGTCCGGATTGGGAATCACGTTGAAACCGGAATAATCGGCCGTGATGTATTTTTCGAACACGGTCGCGGCGCGGAATCCGGCCCCGCCCGAGAAGCGGATGGAGGTGGATTCGCGCGGCCTGAAGTTCAGGCCGAACTTGGGGCTGACCCGGGTGTCGTTTCCCCCGTCCTCCATGACGTGGCTGTCGAGGCGCGCGCCCGCGGACGCCTTGAGGTTCTCGAAAACGGTCCACTCTTCCTGCGCGTAGGGGGAAATTGAATAGCCGGTATGCGTTCCGAAATACTGCGAGCCCGACAGGTCGCGGCGCCATTCGGTTCCGAACGTGACGCGGTGCAGCGGATGCGGAAGCCAGTCGCCCTGCAGTTCGATGCCGGGTCCGCGGCCGGGGTCGAAGGCGCCCGGATTGAAGGCCGTGAGCTGATTTCCCAATTCCGACTGCAGGAAAGACGCGCGCAGGCGCAGGCCGAATGACGCGGAAACGGGCCAGTGCAGCATGGCGTAGGTATTCAGCATGGAATAGAGCAGCTCGTCGTTCTGGTTATACGGGGGCACTTTGAACGGCTGGTTCTGGTTGATCCACTGGATGAACCCGCCTTCGCGGCTTTTCATCCACGAGGCGGACAGTTCGACGCGGCAGCCGTTTTTCATGGCATAGTCGAGCCGGCCCGACACGTTCCACTGGTCCAGCTCGTTGTTTTCCATGTAACCCGTAGACAGGCTTCTCGAAGCGCCGAGCCGCAGGCCGGCGCCGCCTATCCTCTGGCTGAAGGCGAGTTCCGCGCGTTCGGCATGGAGCTTCCGGTCCGTCCATTTCCACTCCGTATAGGCCGGCGCGTCGAACCATCCCGACGCAAGGCGGAAGATGAGATGCGCTTTCGTTTCCGGCGCCCGGGTGATGATGTTCACCACGCCGCCCATGGCCGAGGATCCGTACAGGGCCGAACCCGCGCCCTTGACGACCTCGATGCGGTCGACGTCCAAAAGCGGCAGAATCCTCCAGTTCACGGCGCCGAGGTCGGACGTAAGCACGGGAACGCCGTCGACCATGAGCAGCACGCGGCTGCCCACGTTGAACACGCTGTACCCCGACGAGCCGCGTATGCTGATATTGCTTTCGTTGAAGTGCAGGCCCGAAACCGCGTTCAGCGACTCCTCAATGTTCCGGCTCTGGCGCAAGGCCATCCTGTTCCCGTCCACGGCCTGGACGGACTGGAAGGCGCCGCCCAGTTCCTGCATGTGCTTGGCGGCGGTGACGATGACGGGTTCACCGAACAGGGGAGCCGGTTCCATGGGAATCTCAATGCTCGTTGTTTTTCCGGCAGACACCCGGAGGCTGTCCATCATGCGGCTCCGGTAGCCCAGCATGGAAACGCGGATGGAAACCGGACCCTCCGGGACGCCTTCCACGGAGAAGAATCCGTCCATGCCGGCGGCGGCGCCCAGCAGCGTGTGCATGACCAGCACGGTCGCACCGGAGACGGGAATATCCGTTTTTGCCTCAAACACGCGGCCGGTCAGGATTCCCGTTTCAGCGGACTGCAGCAGGGCCGTCGGAACCAGGCAGGACGACATCAAGAGGAACAGAATTGATTTCTTCAGGCAGGCGTTCATGGGTGGTCCGTTATTTTGAAAAATCGACCGTGATGTCGACTTTTTCCGCCGTGAGCCCGTAACCGGTTGTCACCGTGCCCGGTTTGGATGGATCATTCGGATCGGTGTAATGCCCGATTTCCCTGATCGACGTCAGATCGTAGGATGAATTGATCCAGAGCACGGCAACGTATTCCAGCGTGTCCGCAGACCTCACTTTCAGCTGGTATACATGGTCTTTGACGAATGCCGGAACGCTGTAATCGAGGGCCGCGTTCTTCAGGTACAGATCGAGCAGGTTGCCCTTCTGGGGAATGTCCACGAAGGCCCCCACGCCCACGATTCCCGTGTTCTCCGGCCAGGTTCCGTCAAAATGGATGGTGCCTTCGATTTTCGCGTCCCGGTCCACGCGGTTCACGTTGGCCAGAATGTCGACGGTGTCGACCACGGAATCGTAGGAAGGAACCGTGACGGTTTTATACGTGGGAACGAGCATGTCTCCCAGAAAAAGTCCCCCATAAACGCCGACCACGTTGGAAATGTTCCACGACTCGTTGTGCTCCTTCCAGATCACGGCGACCATGTCGTATTCGCCGGGGGGCGCGAAGATTTCCCACGGCACGGGAGTGCTGACCAGCACGGTGTCGTGCGACCTGAAGGGGATATGGTCGCTGAACAAAAGCTCCTTGATATCCCGCGGGGGGAAGTCCTTGACCAAAGCCACGCGGATTTCCTCGGTGTGGAGGGGAACCCGTTTGCCGTAGAAACGGATGGCGCCCCCGATCTTGCTGTGGATGGGTTGCAGGCCGTGGTCGACTTCGCAGAAAACGATGAAAACGCAGGCGCACCCCGGCAGAAGAAGAAACAGCATGTGTCCGATGGACTTTTTCTTCATTTGACGCTCCGTACGCCGTTATTCGATTGCATCAGAACGGTCCGCCTTCCCGTGAAAATGTAGTCAATGACGGGCAGAAAATCAACCTTCTTCATCGCCGGGCCGGTTTGAGCCGATTTGGAATCAGGAGGGTCGCGGCGGCGGCCGCGACGGCGGTGGCCGCGAAGGTCATGAAACGCGACGTGATTTTCTCTTCCATTCCGGTCGCTATCCAGACGATGGTGAACAGCATTCCGAAAAGGATGGTGACGACGGCCGCGCGGCCGTGGTACCTTTTCCAGAATAAAGTGAAAAGAACGACGACGGAAAAAGTGCAGCCGATGCCCGCCCACACGTAGCCGACCAGGTTGTAGATGATTTTCGACGGACTGAAATACGCCGCCACAAGCGCCGCCGCGGCGAGAAGCGCCGTGGTGACGCGCGACTGCGCCAGGCTCGATCCCTTTTTCGGCTTAAAAACGGGCTTGATCAGGTTTTCAGAGAGTTCGGTGGCGGACAGGATCAACAGGGAGTCGGCCGTCGAAATCATGGCCGCGATGGCCCCGGTGATGAGAATGCCCGCGATGACGGGCGGGAACAGCCTGAGCATGACGGACGGCATGACGAATTCCGGATCCGACAGGCCATTGGGCCCGAACAGCGCGAGGCCGATCCAGCCGATGGACAGGGCCCCGGCGTAGGCGATCACGGTCCAGGCGATGCCGATGTTCCGCGCCCGTTTTGCGTGGGCGGCGTTTTTGATCGCCATGAAACGCATGGAGAGCTGGGGCTGGCCTCCCAGGTATCCGAAGAACCACGAAAGCCCCCCGGCCACGAGAACGCCCGCGGCGAAACCCTCGGCCGAACCGGTCAGGGACGCGTACGACGGCCCGGCCTGTTCGAGCGCCCGGGGAATGGACGCCGCCCAGCGATCGGGGGTATGGGCCAGGGTGATGATTCCCGCGACCGGTCCGACGATCAAGGTGACGATCATGAGCAGGGCCTGGACGACGTCGGTGTAGATCACGCTGAGAAAGCCGCCGTACACCGTATACGGCAGAATGACGCACGCCGTGATAAGCATGCCGATCTTCGGTTCGACATGGAAAAGCGTGAAAAGCGTTTTGCCCCCGCCGAGGAATTGCGCGCCGACGTAGAAAAAAAAGAAAAACACGATGGTCAGGCTGCTCACCGTGCGTATCGACCGTCCGAGGTTCCCGTGCTTCCTGGCGATGTATTCCGAGAACGTGTCGACGTCGTACTTCTCGGCCTCGTCCCTGAGCCGCCAGGCCAGGGCGGCCCAGGCGGTGATGATGCCGGCCACGCACCCGACGGCCGTCCATATTCCCGTCAGGCCGGTCGCATAGGCGAAGCCGGGCAGACCCAGAAGCGCCCAGGCCGATTCTCCGGTGGCGCGCTCGGAAAGCGCCGCGGCCCAGCCCGGAAGGTTCCGGCCGGCGATGGCGTAGTCCCTGCTGGTTTTCACTTTTCGCCCCTGATGGAGTCCCCAGAGTATCAACAGGGCCAGGTAGCAGACCATGACGATCAGGATTTGAGTCTGGTGGGGCATAAGAACTCCTTTTTAACGCAAAGACGCATGGGGATGATTGAAGATTTCAAGATTAGAAGATTCGAAAATTTGAAGATGAAAAAGATGGCTTCAGTGCTACAATTGAATCGGGATGCAATAGGATAATCGCTGAAGGCGTGGATACCATTTGCTTTGCGGTCCTGGCGCACTCCGGGGTAATCTTCTTATCTCCAATCTTCTAATTTTGTAATCTTTTAATCTTTCAGAACCACATCCATTTCGCAGACGTCGCAGCGGAATCTCAATTCGAAGCGGCGGCCGTCTTCGTCCACCAGAAAGAAAGGGGGGCGCCGGCCGGATTGACCCGCCTTCTTCAGGCAGAAACCGAGCTCGTCCAGAACGCACAGGCGCGTCGTCATCAGGGTCCGCCCCCGCATGTCGAGGCCCGATTCGGCCGCGAATTCGATCGTTTCCACGCCGTGGCGGCGGTAGAACGCCTCGGCTTTTCTGTTCAGGACGTGGTCGCGGTAGGTCAGCGTCTTTTCAGGATAAGGGAAATCGTTCGGAACGACAACCGCTTCGGAACGCGGACGGTTGTCCTCGCGGACCTTCGACAGATTTTCGAGGACAGCCCTGCGCGCGGCGTTGAGTTCCGATACGGGAATGAAACGCGCTTCACTGAACCGGACGTCCACATTGAGGCATTCGAATCCGGTCCCGCCGGTTTTGGCCAGCTGTTTTCTGACTGTTTCCATCGCCGCGGCTCCGTCCCGGGCGGATTGTTTTTCGAATTTCAGTCCGGTGACGGCGCGGTTGCCGTCTTCGTCCGAGGCTTCAAGGCAAAATCCCTCCGGGGTTTCCGAGAAGGCGAGGGAAACGCCGATTTTTCTTTCCGTCCGGCTTTTCCGCAGCGACCTGGAGAAGGCGGTGTCTTCGTTCCTGTAAATGACCGTCCCCGCGCACAGGCCCTTCATGGCGCGCGGGAATACGGTTTTTCCTTCGACCCGGTCGACGCGTGTGCCCGTCAGAACCATTTTGCCGTCGAAAAAACACAGGCCGTCGCCCGGATGCAGCACCAGATCCGTCTCAACAGTGAAACGGTTCCTGCCAATCAAGGAGGCCTTTCCGATGCGTTCCCCCGTCGATTTGGGGGTGTGCATGGTCACGAGCGGGGCGTCGCCCCGTCCCTTCAGCAGATACTCGGTATAGCCGCGGTTGAAGGTCTTGTTCAAATCGGGAGTAAAGTCGAAAACCGGCCTGCCCGAAGCGCTTTTGCGCAGGCCGTCCGATTCGAGCACTTTATCGAGAGCCTGCCTGGTCCAGGCCACGGCATTCATGATGGCGGTGACGTCCCTGAGACGCCCCTCGATCTTGAACGAGGTGATTCCCGCCCCGATCATTTCGCGTATCCACGAGGACCGGTTCAGGTCTTTCAATGAAAGCACGTATTTGGCGTTGGCCAGGGCGGTTCCGGAGGAATCGAAGACCGAGTAGGCGCGCCTGCAGGGCTGCGCGCAGGCCCCGCGGTTCCCGCTGCGTCCGCCGATGGCATAGCTCATGAGGCAGCGGCCGCTGTAACTCGCGCACAGCGAACCGTGGATGAACGCTTCGAGTTCGATCGTCGTCCGCCCGCGTATGGACGCGATCCGGTCCAGCGACAATTCGCGGGCGAGTATGGCACGGCGGAACCCCGCGCGTTCCAGAAAAAGCACCCGTTCGGGCGTGTGGTTGTGCATCTGCGTGCTGGCGATGAGGGGAAGGGGGGGCAAGCCGCATTCCAGAAGGCCCATATCCTGAATGATCAGGCCGTCCGCGCCGGCCTCGTGCGCCGATTTCGCGATGCGCAGCGCCTCGGGCAGTTCGTCGTCGCGCAGAATCGTGTTCAGCGCGACGTAAACCTTCGCCCAGTATTTGTGCGCGTGGCAAATGAGCGCCTCGATGTCGCTCATGGAATTGCCGGCGTCTTCGCGCGCGCCGAACCGCTCGGCCCCGATATACACCGCGTCGGCGCCGCAATTGACGGCGGCCATACCGGTTTCGAGATCGCGCGCCGGAGCCAGAAGTTCGATGGATGGCATGCGGATAAATTATGTTGAAAAATCATGAAAAACAATGAAAAACGGGAAAGGAAAAGACAGCAGGCAGTAGGCAGTAAGCAGTCGGCGGGAGGCGAAAAACAGCGTTTTGGATTGAGGAAACGGAATCGGGCAATTACCAATCAAAAATCAGCAATCTGCGATCCAAAATTTCATATCCATTGACAATATTTCCCGGAAAAGGTATATTCCATGGGCAGGGATATCGCATTTCACTATTTTCGGGCCGGAGGTATTTTATGCTTCATTACGGCGAACTACTCGTTTGCGCGTTCATCATCGGCATGGTTTCGGCCTCGCAGGCTGAAACGCATCCGTTCACGGTGCATGATCTGGTGGCCATGGACAGGCTGGGCAATCCCAAGGTCTCGCCCGACGGCAAGACGATCGCTTTCGAGCTGAGGCAGACGGACATGGAGGCCAACAAGGGCCGGACGCAGATCTGGCTGGTGAACGCAAACGGATCGGGAATCCGCCAGTTGACCCGGGATCAGGCCGGGGCGAACAGCCCCTGCTGGGCGCCGGACGGTGAATCCATCTATTTTCTGTCGAACCGGTCGGGGTCCTCGCAGGTCTGGAAAGTCAGTCCAAGCGGAGGCGAAGCCGTCCAGGTGATGAACCTGCCTCTGGACGCCGGGAACCTCGTAGCGGGCCCGGGCGGAGAAAAACTGGCGTTCACCATGGACGTTTTCCCGGGCCAGGATCCGGACAAGACCCGGGCCAGGCTCGACGATACGGCGAAAGGAAAAGCCTCGGGCCGCATTTATGAGAGGCTTTTCACGCGCCATTGGGACGCCTGGAACGAGGGCACGCGCTCCCATATTTTCGTATACTCGACAAAGGACCGTTCGCTGATCGACGTGATGAAAAACATGGACGCCGATTCGCCCTCCAAACCATTCGGCGGCCCGGACGAATTCGCCTTCACGCCGGACGGAAAGGGAATCGTTTTCACGGCCAAAAACGCCGGCCGGGATGAGGCGTGGTCCACCAATTTCGACCTGTATTACGCGCCGGCGGACGGGTCCGGGGAGCCCCGCAACCTCACGCCGGAGAATAAAGCCTGGGACACGGGCCCCGTTTTTTCGCCCGACGGAAAAACGCTCGCCTACCGGGCCATGAAAAAAGCCGGATTCGAGAACGACAGGTACCGCATCGTGCTCAGGGACTGGCCCGGGGGAACCGAGCGGATCCTGGCTGAAACATGGGACAGGTCGCCGGAATCGCTGTTCTGGTCGCCGGACGGGCTGACGCTGTACGCCCTCGCGGAAAACACCGGGCAGAAGGCGCTGTTCGTCATCCACGCCGTTTCGGGCGCCGTCAGAACCTTTTTAAACGACGGGACCATACGTTCCCTGGGCTTTGCCGGAAGCCACATGGTTTTCTCAAGGGATCATCTGCAGTCGCCGGCCGACCTCTATTCATGCAACCTGAAAGGCGGCAGCCTGAGGCGCATCACGCAGTTGAACGAGGAGAGGCTGAACC
>JBFZEN010000224.1:0-13283 GCA_041306805.1 bacterium | reverse complement strand
GAGGGAAAGCAGCCCGCGGGCGAACACCGGGTCCATTTCGACGCGGAAGGCCTGAACAGCGGCATTTATTTCTGCAGGCTGGCGGCGGGTTCTATCATGGTTACACAAAAAATGATGCTGTTGAAATAAAATATGCATTTGAAGGTCGCCGACTGTGTCGGCATCAACGTAAAGCGATTTGATAACCATCGGGGAGTGAGCCATGAATGCATTCATCGGGTCGAACCGGCATCTGGTTTTTGTTATGGCCTGCATCGTTGTCCTGTCGTTCGCGCCGGAAATTCCGGCCGCGGAAATCAATGATTTGATTTTCATCCACCATTCGTGCGGCGAGAACTGGCTGAACAGCGGGCTGCACGACGCGCTGCTGGCCAAGCAATACGTCGACGAGCGCAACGACATCACCTACGGAACCGTCCTTCCGCCCGACCCGGGGCGCCCGGCTTCGCTCGGCGACGTTCCCGGCGACAACACCAATATGGCCCACTGGATTCTCTGGTTCAACGACTATCTGGGACAGGTGAAACAGCACGACTGCGGGAACGGAACCAATCGCATCGTCCTATTCAAGAGCTGCTTCCCGACCAGCGATATATGGGATGACGGAACCGAACCGGGCGACCCCTTCCCCGAAGACCAGACTTTGGCGAATTACAGGGCCGTGTACCGGCATCCCGACGGTCCCGGGCGGAAATACACCCACGAGGAACGCGAATACCTTCCGCTCGAGGACATATTCGCCCGGCACCCCGAAATCCTGTTCATTCCGGTCACGGCCCCGCCCCTCGTCTACAACGGCACCGACGACGCCAACGCGCACCGCGCCAGGCTGTTCAACAACTGGCTCAAGAACGACTGGCTGGCGTCGTACAACAAGGCGCACCCCGCACTCAAGAACGTGGCCGTATTCGACTGGTTCAATCTTCTCGCCAATGCGGACAATGCCGCCAGCGGCCCCAACCGGCTGAAGGCCGCCTATGGCGGGCTCGGGGACGATTCGCACCCGAACGACTCGGCCAATGCCGCCAGCATCACGGCCTTTGCCACGGGGATGAACAATTTCATCGACGCCGCGTGGGCGGCGTATTCCTCCGCCACGACGGTCGGGACTGCCGGCGGGAACCGTGGACCGGCGTCATTCCGGCTCGAGCAGAATCATCCCAATCCGTTCAATTCCGAAACGAGGCTGCGTTTCAACCTGCCCGGGGCCTCCCCCGTCCGCCTCTCGGTGTTCGACCTGCAGGGGCGCGAGAGGGCCGTGATCGTGAACACGACCATGGCAGCCGGTTCGCACGAAGCCGGGTGGAACGGTTTGGACGAAAACCGGCAATCCGTTCCGTCCGGTGTGTATCTGGCCGTGCTCAAAACCCCCGCCTGCAAAGAGACAAGAAGGCTGCTCTTGTTGAAATGATTCATCCGGCCGGAGCGCTCTGAACAGGCTCTCTTCCTGCCGGAACAACACGCGGGTCAAACCATCATCCGGAGCGGCTGAATATGCGTATGAATCGCACTCTGAAGATTATTTCACTTTCCTCCATTTTTCTGCTTCGGACGACTGCGACAGGCGCACCCCTGCCTCAAGGCTACATCACGGCCTTGAAACACATAGGCGCCCGGCAATGCAACAAATCCATCGCGGGCCTGAAAAAAATCATAACAAACGATCCGTCTTTTTTCCGCGCCTATGCCCGGCTGGCCGATGTGTGCGGCATTTTGCATCGGCAGGATGAAGCGAAAAGGGGCCCGTTTTACTGGGCACCGTTCGTGCTGATCGGATCAGGCAAATGAGAAGGATAACACCCATGAAGGCTCCCACCCGCAGGCAGTGTGTATGCCTTTTTTTGTTTGTGATTATTCCCGTCTGGACAAATGGCCGTTCTTCCGACTCGAAAAACCATCTCGAATATATGCAGGGATTGAGTTGGATGGGCCGGGGGCGGTATGACAGCGCCATCGCCTCGTTCAAAAACGTGATTGACCATGATGCCTATGCATCCGGGGCGTGCGTCCGCATATGCGAATCCTACAGCCGGAAAAAGGCCCCGGATGAAGGCCTTTCCTATTTTAAAGGACTCGTCAAAAACAATCCTGAAAATCCCTGCTTCCGCCACGGATTGGGGCTGATGTACCGCGAGACCAAGGACGAAACCCGGGCGCTGGAGCAATTTCGCCTTGCCGTGCGATCGGCCCCGGCCTACGCCGGAGTATACCGGGATTTCCTGGATGCGCTGAATAAAATGAACCGGCTTGGGGAGGCCGAACCGGTCATTAAAAGCCTGCACCCGTCCGTCCGCGGCCACGCGGCGGTCCGATACGCCCTTGCGTATCTGGCGATGCTGCAGAACCGCCCCGGAGAAGCCCTGAAAAACGCCGATCTCGCCATTGACGGGGACGGCGGTTTTCTCGACGCCTATCATCTGAAGGGGATCCTCCTTTCAGGCACGGGCCGGTACGGTGAATTGTTCGATATCAGCAGGGAGGGATACGGCAGGGCCCTCGGAGCCGGCGACGCGGAGTTCCAATGCCGGCTGCTCGGCAATATGGGTTATGCCAAATACTTCCTGGCCGGCTATCCTGAATCACTGGAGTACAACCGGAAGGCGCTTGCACTGGCCGTAGAATACGGCCTCAGGCCCGAGGAGATCCGCAGCCTGCAGTACATCGGCAACGCCTGCCGTGATACCGGAAGACTCGATGAAGCCCTGGACAGCTTCAACAGGGCGCTGAAGGTTTCTGTTCAGACCGGCGATCGACGTTCTGAAGGTTCCAGCGCCAGGCTGATCGGAACGGTTTACAGCGCTCTATGCGATTTTCTGGAGGCCAGAAAATATTATCAGCGGGCGCTTCCGATCGCCGTGGAAACCGGCAACGACAACCTGAAGGCCCTGACCCTGCACGGGCTCGGCACGGTGAATTGGAACCTGGGCGACTATGCGACCGCCCTGACCGACCTGGATGAGGCGCTCCGGATTTCGGAAAAACGGAACGACTTCGTCGTGGAACAGATGTGCCTGGGCATGATGGGGCTGGTCCATTGGAATCTCGGCCATTTTTCGCAGTCCCTGGAATGCCATGAGAAGGCGCTGGCGATCGCGCGAACATGCGGGTTAAAACTGTGGGAAGGCGTTCATCTGGGCAACATGGCCGTCATTTTCCAATGCGTGGGCGATTATTCGACGGCCTTGACGTATCAAGACCAGGCGCTGCGAATCGCCGTCGAAACGGGCAGCAAGGATGTTGAAGGAATGAACCTCAACAACATGGCGAGTATCTATTCCGACCGGTTGAAGCAGTACGACAAGGCCATGGATCTCTTCCGGAAAGCCCTTCATCTGGCCGTGGAGACCAGGAACAAGCGTCTGGAAGTGGAATTTCTCGGCAGTATCGGAAGCATTTTCGCGGTCACCGGCAGGACGGCCCGGGCCGATTCGTGCTTTCAGGAAGCGCTGAAAACCGCGCGCAGGATAGGGCACAAAGGGGACGAAGCGTTGGAACTCATGAACCTGGGCGAATTGTATGACACCATGGGCGACCTGGACAGGGCCATGTCCTATTACCGGAATTCGCTGGCGATGGCTGAAAGGCTGTCCGATCCCGGTATTGTGCTGAAATGTCATCTGGGGATTGGAACGGTTTATGAGAAACAGGGGCATGACGAACAGGCGTTGAAGCAATACCGGAAGGCCATCGACGGGATCGAGGGCTTTCGGGACCGGCTGGGCACGGATGAGCTCAAGACATTCTTCATGGAGAACGCATTCGGCGCCTTTGAAAAAATCATCCATTTGCTGCATGCCCTGCACCGCCGCTTCCCCCAAAAAGGGTACGACGGACAGGCGTTTGAGTATGCGGAAATGGCCAAGGCGCGGTCGTTTCTCGATATCGTTTACCAGGCGGACATTTTTCAGAATCTCGAAAAGGTGCCCCGCGTGCTCAGGGAGCAGGTCGCTTCGAACGCGAACCTGCTGTCCAGGAACTATCAGTCGCTGTCGGAGGCCGTCCAGGAAGGCGCGGCCCATGCCGACCCGGCCCGCGTCTCCCGTATCGAACAGACGATTCAAACACTGCATGGGGAAAAGACCCGGCTGCTCGACCGGATCAGGCGGAATCATCCGGAATACTACGAGCTGACCCATCCCAGGCTGATTTCGGCCGACGCCGTGAGGCGCGATCATTTGAACGAAAGCCAGATGCTGGTGGAATATTTCATCGGTGATGCGGACATGTACGTGTGGACCCTGACCAGACAAAAAATGAGTTTTCAGTCCGTCGGCATGAACAGAAGCGGCATCGAAAAATGCCTTGCCCAGATCAGTCCGCTGTTTCTGAGGCAAAGAAGGGATCCGTCCGCGGCGATGGACCACCGATGGGCCAATATTCAAAACAACGCGCTCCACCGCCTGTACAAAACCCTGCTGCAGGTTCCTGCGGGAAACGATCTGTTAAAATGCCGTGAAATTTTAATCGTGGCGGACGATCTCTTGAACTATTTTCCTTTTGAGATGCTGGTCACCGGCATTCAGGGGAAAAAGGTCCGCTATCTGATCGAAGACCATCCCCTCTCGTATTTTTGTTCATCCAGTTTTCTGGACCGTGGGCAGGAATCCGGTGGCGAAGCAGGCCGGAATCTGATTGCCTTTGGAAATCCGTTCTTCAGGCGGACATGGATGGACAAGATTCGGAATCCGGCCGGATGGTTCAAGTCGGACAAGGCGGTGTTGAGAAACGAATCGTTTCAACCCCTGCCCAATTCGGAAAGGGAGGTCAAGGCCATTTCGGCATATTTTCCCAATTCATCGGTATATACCGGGAAGAATGCGACCGAGGAACGCTTCAAGAAACTGGCCGGCGAATACCGGAATATCCATCTCGCGACGCATTTTATCACTTCCGACCTTCGGCCCATGCTTTCAAAGATCGTTTTGTCGCAAGACCGTCGGGAAAACGAGGACGGATATCTTCAAATGTACGAAGTCTACAATCTCGCCCTGAAGGCGGATTTGGCGGTTCTGAGCGGCTGCAATACGGGAATGGGGGAACTCCGCCGCGGCGAGGGATTGATCGGTATTTCACGGGCCTTTTTCTATGCCGGCGCGTCCTCTTTAATCGTCAGTCTGTGGCCGGTGGAAGACGAATCCACGGCGTTGCTGATGAAATCGTTTTACGGCCATCTCGGCGCGGGCATGAATAAATCACACGCCCTGCAGCAGGCGAAAATTGACCTGATCCGCTCGACCGACGCGAAACGGGATCCGTTTTACTGGGGGCCTTTTGTCTTGATCGAGGGCGGGCGGTGACGGAAGAACCGGCGCCATCCGGGTTTTCACTACTGATTTATTAACGCGGACGCCGCCCGGTCCAGCCGGGCAATCATCCGGCGGGCGTCTTCTTTTCGTTCGGGGTACGGCGCACCGAGTTGCATGATGCGGTCGAACCATTCTCCCGCCGCGGCCGGCTCGTTCAGCATCAGGCGGGCTTTTCCCAGGTACCAGCAGCAATCCGCCGTGTAATAGGAATTGTCCCGGCCGAGCGACAGGGCCTTCTCCAAATCAAATACCGCCTTCTCCACCTGGGACCGGTCAAACCGGTACGGCAGTCCCAGGAGCCTGACTTCGGCATCGGCCAGACGGGATATCCCCAGATAGTAATGCGCCTCGTAATGGTCCTGATTTTCCTTGATGAAATCTTCCAGACTGTGAATCGCGCTTCCGTACTCCCCCATCCCGTATTGCCGCAATCCTTCTCCGAAACCGGTGTCCGGCGTCCCTGCCCTCAGGCGCGTTATTTTTTCCGGCTGTATCCGCGAGAGCGAAAAGGTATCCACGCGGCTGAAAAAAGCGTAAGAATACAGGCCCGCGATCGCCACGCTCGCGAGCGCCCCCGCAAAAACCAGCTTTTTCGTACTGAAAACAGCATCCGCAACGGACTGCAGGATGTTCCTTTCGGCCCGGGGGGTCGTTTTCCTGCCGGCCGGATCCGTCCACCCCGCAGAAACAACTTTCAGGCGTTCGTGGAATCTCTTATCGAGCGCGTTTTCCATCGCCTGCCAGTTTTCGGGAATACCATCCTGCGCCGTTCCCGCCTCTTCGGCCGCCTGCATGGCCTCCAGCGCCCTCACGCATAGGGGGCACAATGCGGTATGGTCCTCGATTTGGCGCTTCCATTTTCCGGACAATTTCCTTGAGTGATAACCGGCCAGCAGTTCGGGAGCCGGGCATTGACCGGGGTCCGTGTTCTTCAGGCTGTCCAGAACGGGACCGCAGCCGGAAATCACGGCGTCTTCATCGCAGTTTTTGACCATGGGACGTCTTCCTTTCAAACCCGCCGTTCGAAGGCCAGTTTGAATTTTCTTCTCCCGTTTTGTATGTGCGAACGCACTTCATCGAGCGTGTAGCCTGTTATTTGGACGATGTCATTGTACGATTTCTCGTGCAGGTAGAACAGGCAGAAACACATTTTTTGCGGGCTCTTCATTTTTTCGATCGCGGTTTTGATTTTTTCCCTTAGCGCTTCATTGTCCGTCCGGGTGTCCGGACCGTTCTCGTCCGTGATGTTTTCCACGTCTTTTTCCTGCGCGGCTCGAACCCGCACATTCCTTCGTATGAAGTCGATGCACAGGTTGGTGGCGATGCGGTACAACCATGGAAAGAACGGGCGTTTCAGGTCGTACTGCCTAATGTTTTCGAATGCCCTGATGAAAACCTCACTCGTCAAATCCCTGGCATCTTCCTCGTTTTGAAGCATGCCGAAGCATCGGGCGAATACCGGTCTCTTGTACTTTTCGAATATCCGGCCCCAATAGCGGGTATCGCCGCCTGAAAGAAGGTTTTTCAGCCATTCGGCGGTTTCGATTTCTTCCGCTTTGCGCCTTTCACCCTGCAACCGGATCGCCTTTCATATGGAATACGAATCGTTTCTGAAAAATGCACAATATTTATCGATTCGATCGGAACCGTACATTGTTCAATAATAATAAAAATAAAATTAAGATGAAAGGAAAAACTGTATTCCATTATAATTGATGAGGGAACGGATCTGCGCGCACAATTTTTATGCATTTTAAACCGCGCCTGCGTAATTCATATATAAGAAACATGGGCACAGACAAAGCCGGCCGGAATTCAAGAAACCGGCGTTTTAATAAAGCGATCAATTTGAAAAAAAAGAGGAGGGAAAAATGAGATTCAATTTCAGTATCGGAACAGCCTTTCTGGCATGCTTCCTGATCGCATACGAGGGCGCGCAGGCCCAGAGTTACCAGTTTTCCGGCCGCGTGTACGACGGCGCCGTGGGGGTTGAAACCACGCCCATCTCGGGCGTCACGGTCACGCTGTACGGATCGAACAATTCAGGCAATACGGGCAGTGAGATCACCAGCACCACGACGGACGCCGCCGGCTGGTACGGCCTGACCGCGATCCGCACTTCCTATGAATATTACACGATCATCGAAACCGATCCGTCGGGATACAGTTCCACGGGCGCGACCTCCTCAGGCGGGACGGTGGTCAATTCCAACCAGATCCGGTACGCCGCATCCCTGTCGGGGAAAACCCTGACGGGCAACAAGTTCTACGACCAGAAACCGCAGGCCTCGAACAACCCGCCCGTGGCCGAAGCCGGGGGCCCCTACTCGTGCAACACCGGCGGCTCGATCACCTTCGACGGATCGGCATCGTACGATCCCGATTCCGGAGACAGCATCGCCAAGTACGAGTGGGACCTCGACAACGACGGCCAGTACGACGACGCCACGGGAAAAACCGCGACAAAAACGTACAACTCGGCCGGATCGGGAACCGTCGGCCTGCGCGTGACCGATACCCACGGCGCGCAGGACACGGATATCGCCACTTACACGGTCTCCGATCAGCAGCAGAGCGGCGGCGCCGTCTATGGAACGAAATTCAACGACCAGAACGGGAACCATCAGAAAGATACGGGCGAATCGGGCCTTTCAGGCTGGACCATTTCGCTTTCGGGAAGTTCGGGTACGACCACAACAACAACGGGGTCGGACGGAACGTACAGCTTCACGAACGTGACGTCCGGCACTTACACCGTGTCTGAAACCCAGCAAAACGGATGGACACAGACCTGTCCTGTCACCCCCGGCACGTACAGCGTCGGTGTTGCGTCGGAACAGGCCGTCAACGGAATTGATTTCGGAAACATGCAATCAACGACGCCCACCCAACCGAGCAATGACATTGACTACGGCGACGCGCCTTCCCCCTACCCCGAGGCGGGCGACTCGCTGGGCGGAGCGTGGCTGGGCCCGTCGTCCGACTCTCCGGACGCGGAGAACGGAATGCAGCGGGAAGCGCACGCCCTCGGCGACGACAATGCGGGCTCCGATGACGAAAATGGAATCAGGTTTTGGAACGGCTGGATACCGAAAGCCGGCATGGGGGTACTGGAGTATTCCATATCGGTTCAGCAGGCATACAACAATCCGGTATCTCTCAATATATGGGTCGATTTCAACAGAGACGGCGACTGGGACGATCCGGACGAAATGATATTCTATAATCAATGGAATCCGGGTTCGGCGCCCGGCGGGACAATCGGTTACAGTTTTACCGTCCCCGGAAACGCGGCAGCCGGAATGACTTTCGCAAGGGCCCGCATCTGCGATGCCGGACGTTCTCCGTCGCTTCCATCCGGAATCTGCGGCCCGGGCGAGGTCGAAGACGTTGAAGTCGAGATCAGGGACAGCGGAACGCCCCCTCCCGGAGCTTCCATCCGCGGGTCCAAATTCAACGATTTGAACGGCGACGGCGTCTTGAATGCCGGAGAACCGGGCCTGGCCAACTGGACGATATACCTGGACCTGAACGGCAACAACGCCCTGGATCCGGGCGAACCGGCCGCCTTGACCGATTCCAACGGCAATTATTCATTCACGGGGCTGGCGGACGGTCTATATAGTGTGAGAGAAGTCGATCAGCCCGGCTGGGTGCAGACGCGCGGCGGCCTGTACGGAATTCAGGTGACCAACGGCAAACTGGTTGACCCCTATTCCCCGTTGTTCGGCAACCATCAGGCCGCCACCCCCGGCGGACAACAGAGCGGCGGCACGGGCGCGCTCAAGTGGTTCCAGCCTTCCCTGTTCCATCCCGACCGTTTCGACGAAAATTGCTTTTACGGATGGGGAGAGCCTTCCATAGACGGCGCCGTGACGCTCGCGGACGACTGGTTCTGCTACAACCCGAGGCCGGTGACATCGATCACATGGTGGGGCACCTACGCCGGCTGGGACACCATTTCCCCTCCCCCCGTCTCCCCGCAGAAGTTCCACATCGGCATCTGGACCGACACGCCGAAGGGAATGGACAGGGAATGGGGCCGTCCGGGAAAAATGGTCCGCGAATGGCTCATCGACAAAAGCCATCTCGGCGAAACAGCGGAGAAATCCCACCGGATGCCCGAATGGAAAGACGACCAGCCTGACACCTGTTTTCGGTACACATTCCCGATTCCCCAGGCTGAATGGTTCAAACAGGAAGGGGACTCCGCCGAGTACTGGCTGAGCATCGCCGCGGTATACACGGAGCCGCCCGATGAACACATATGGGGATGGCTGACCAGGGAGCTTTTCTTCAATGCTGGTGCGGTGCGGATTTTCGCTCCGGCTTCAGCCCGCGTCGACAGCCTGTTCCGGATCGGTGAGCCCGTCCAGCCGCAGCACTGGGACATGGCCTTCGTGCTGGGCACCGACCAAAACACGGCCGTTCTCGACTTCGGAGACGCGACCGACGGATACGGCACCAGTTTCTCGCACAACGGCGCGCTTCACCTGATCCGCCGCGATGTCCGCTTGGGGCAGACGGTCGACGCCGAGAACGACGGCCAGCCCGATCCCCAGGCCTTGAGCGACGACCACAGCGGTTCAGCCGATGAAGACGGCGTTTCTTTCCTGACCGGGCTCGTTCCCGGAAAAATGAGCAAGGCCGCCGTGTCGGCATCGAAGCGCGGCTTTTTGAGCGCATGGCTCGACGTCGATGGAAACGGCCGGTGGGATGCGAGGGATTGCGTCATCCACAACCTGGAACTGAAATCAGGAAACACAGTACTGGAATTCCCCGTGGCCGATGACGCCGTTCCGGGAAAATCCGCCATGCGTTTCCGTTTTAGCACTTTGCCGGACGTGTGGGCGAAGGGGTTCGCTCCGGACGGGGAAGTCGAAGACTACGGGATCACCGTTGAAAAAGCGGAAACCCCGGTGGAAAGCCCCAATAACGGCCCGCGGCCCGGTGAATTCAAATTGTATCCCAACTACCCCAATCCGTTCAATCCCAGCACGACGATACGGTTCGACCTGCCTGCAAACGCGCATGTGCGGTTGTCCGTCTACAACCTGCTGGGCCAGACAATCGCCGTGCCGGTCGATGCGGACTATACGCAGGGCGCCCATGTCATACGCTGGGACGGACTCGACCTGTTCCACAGGCCCGCCCCTGCCGGCGTGTATATCACCAGGCTGGAAGCCGGGCCGCACAGCGGAACGGGCAAATTGCTCCTGCTGAAATGACCTGTGTCTCCTTTTCCTCCCGCCGGGCAGGGGCCGAAGCCCCTGCCCGGCATTTCATCTCAGCATGGATGGCCGTCGATACGCGGACGCGATTGAACACAATTAAATGGAGGTATACTGCATATGAAACTCCGAACTTTGGCTTTCAGTCTGGCATTGTCTCTGCCGGCCTTTCATCTGGCCGTTTCCGCCCCGGTGTACATCGCCAATTTCAGCAGTTTTCCCGCCTATCCTTACAACACACCATCGTACACACAGAGCGGCGCCTATGTCGGATGCGGCCCCACGACGGGCGCCATGATGTTCGGGTATTTCCAGGCCGTCCATTCGCTCACCAACCTGCTGACCAATCCCGGAACGGGCGTGGACAAGGGGTTGAACACGGCCTGGGCATTGCACGGCGCCTCATATATGAATACCCAGAGCACCGGTTTCGGTGATGTAACTTACATCAAGTCCGGACTTGAAAATTATGTTAAAAGCAAGGGCCATTCGCTAAAGGTCGTGATCCATGTCGGGTCCTCGTATTCCGATCCGACTGCCGCCGCCGCCTCATGGCTCAACGCGTACGGCACCTACGGCGACGCCTGGACGAACGACGGCACGTTCTGGACAAACACCGGCAGTTCATCGAGCATCGATTCCGACAAGTTCTGCGATTTTATTGCGTCGTATTTCACCCAGGGAATACCCGTCTTCCTGACCATCGATACGAAGGCGGCCGGCACGGGCGACCACTGGGTGGCCCTGGTGGGGTATGACAAGTCCGCCAAGAAATACGCCTATTACGACACCTACGACACCTCGCTGCACTGGGCTGACATCTATTACTCCGGCGATCCGGCCGGCAAAAAAGCCAACAGCATCGTCATGGTGCGCACCGTCGCCTTCACCAAAAGCGGCGGGGGTTCGGGCGCAACCGTTTTCACCGGGCATGTGTACCGGGGCAATAAGCCCGAAACCGCCAATCCGATATCGGGCGTGACCGTCGAATTGTGCGGCGACACGGATGAATGGCCCACTTCCGGAAAGAGCATACTTCTGGCGTCGACCACCACCGATGCGTCCGGTGTTTTTACATTGACCCTGACATACGGAAGCACCACGGCCACCTATTACCATGTCGAAGAGACGGATCCCTCCGGCGTCTATTCCGTCAGCGCCCAGGCCCCCAGCCCCGGTTATGTGAAGAATTACAACTGCGTTTCTTTCAAGGGTTCGACGATCACATCAGGAAGCACCTACTCCGGCATCGCGTTCTGGGATGCGTCGTCTGGAGGAGGGGGCGGAGAGACCGGCGCCCAGAACATCGTTACCAATACCAACGGTTTTAATGCCGGCTCGCTTGGTGCGGCCATCGCCTTCGCGAACACGCATCCCGGAATCGACACCATCCGTTTCAACATCCCCAAAAGCGACCCCGGGTACAATGCGACCACGGGCGTGTGGACCATCGCCCCCAACAATTCCTTCCAGGGAATCGTGGAAGCGGGCGTGGTCATTGACGGTTTTTCCCAGAAAATTTTCATCGGAGAAGACACCAACCCGGAAGGCCCGGAAATCCAGGTGATCGGGACAAATGCCGGCGCCGACATCGATGGCTTCTATATTCAGGCACCCCACGCCGAAATACAGGGACTGACCGTATGCGGCTACCGTGTCGGCATCGCCATGATCGAAGTCCAAAACGGGCGAATCTCGGGCTGTCACGTGGGAACGAATGCCAAGGGCGACCATGCCACCGCGAATACGTACGGCATCTGGCTGGGGCACCGGACTCAGAATGTCTTGATCGTGCCGGCCGAATGGCAGCCGAACGTGATTTCAGGCAACTCCGAGGCGGGCATTTGCATCTCCGACACGAGTTTTCACAACACCGTCAGGGGCAACATCATCGGCATGAACAAAGCCGAGTCCGCCGCGATACCCAACGGCACATTCGGCGGCGTTCTCATCCAGAATGACAGTTATGAAAACGAAATCGCCGACAACCACATCAGCGGCAACAACCACGGCGTGTTCCTGTACCAGAAAGCCCACCACAACATGATCGTCGACAATTGGATAGGCACCGACCCCTCCTGGAATCTGGACATGGGGAACACCCTGCAAGGCGTAAGCATCGACGCAGGGGCGAGCGACAACCATATCCGCCAGAACATCATCGGCCGCAACCACGCTTTCGGGATTCGTGTGAACGGATCGAATTCGATCAATAACAGGCTGACCCGAAACGCCATCTCATTGAACACGCTGGGAGGCATCAGGAACGACAACGGCGGCAACATGGACCTGCCGGCCCCCATGGTCATGAATGCCTCCACGGCTTCGGTGGAGGGGTTGGCGGGCCCGAACGCGGCCGTCGAGATCTACACCGATCAGGGGAACCAGGGAGCCATGTTCCAGGGCGAAACCACGGCGGACGCATCCGGCCATTTTACCTGGAGCGGCTCCATCGGCGGTCCCTTCACGAACGTGACGGCCATCGCCATGGATCCTTTGGGGAACACCTCTCCTTTTTCGCAATCCGTCGTCACCGCGGTGGTCACAATCGGCACATCCGATGTCCCCCACGCGTTCTCATTATCGCAGAACTACCCGAATCCGTTCAATCCGGCCACGACCATCGCCTACAGCTTGCCGCACGGCGGACACGTCCGGATAGCCATCTACGATTTGCGCGGCAAGCGCGTGAAAATCCTTGTGGATGGCATTCAGTCCGCCGGTAGCTACAGGGCATGCTGGAACG
>JBFZEN010000223.1:0-3409 GCA_041306805.1 bacterium | reverse complement strand
GCAGATTTGGACGAGCGCCGGGCGCGGGGAGACGATGGCATGACCGAGGGAACGGGCAAGGCCGAATCCCGATCCGTTCGAACCCAGGGCGGGTGCGGCTTTCCCGCCCGCAGCGAGCACCACGCTCCTGCATTCGGCGACCGTACGTTTCCCGCATGCGAGCATGAACCCGCATTTCGAAATGTGCAGTCCGTCGACCTCGTTTCCGCAGCATTCATCGACGTTCCGTTTCCGCAGTTCGTCGCGCAGGAGATCGAGCACCGTGGATGCCCGGTCTGTCACCGGAAAAATCCGTCCGGTCTCGTCCTGTTTCACTTCCAGGCCGATCGATGAAAAGAACGCAAGGATCTCTTCAAGGCCGAATTGGGACGTCACGCGCCTGATGAAGTCCGGCCCCGCGCCGTGGAACCGTCCTGCGGCGGGGTCCCCGTTCGCCAGATTGCACCGGCCGTTCCCCGTCGCGAGCAGTTTTTTTCCCACGCGGTCCATGCGTTCAAGAATGACGGTTTTTTTGCCATGCGCGGATGCGGTCAAGGCGGCCATCATGCCGGAGGGACCGCCGCCGACGACCGCGACGTCCGCGGATATCCGGCTCGTGTTTTCCTCAGCCACGGCGGCAGGCACCCCGTTCACTCCGAAACCAGAGTGTAACTGCTGCCGTACTTCGCCTTGATGCTTTCTCCGAAGGTTTTGGCCTCTTCCCAGGCTGAAAAGGAGCCGATCCAGACGAGATAGAAAACGTCGCCGTCGCGGCGTTTTGTTCTGAGGGAAACGGGATACCCCTCGCGTTCGAAAAACGCCTTGCGCAGCAGGGCGTTTTTCTGGCTGCTGAAGGCGCCGATCTGGACCGAATAGACAGGTCCGATGGTTTTTTCGGGTTCTATTTTGTTCTGTCCGTAAGCGGCTTTGGGCTGAGTGTCCGGTTTCGCGCCCGACAGACCGGCCGGAAGCAGGTTCTTGAATTCGGAGTCGGGGAATTCCTCGTTCAACCGGTTGAATAATATGCGGGCGGAATCGCCCTGGTTCATGGCCTGATAACACATGCCGGACCAATACAGGCACCGGGCCTTGAAAGGGGAGAGCGGGTGCTGCTCAAGAATGCGGGTGAACCGTTTCCGGGACGAGCGGTACAAACCCTGGGCGTATTTCAACTGGGCCACGCGGAACTGCGCCTCGTCGGCGAAACGGCCGTCCGGATATCCCGCCAGATAGGCCTCGTAGCAGGTTTCGGCTGAATCGGCCTTGCCGGCGACCAGACCGCGCAAGAACAGAACGCTCTCGGAATTTTTATTTTCCTTTTCCAGCTTCATCAGCAGCATGCGGGCTTCCTGAATTTTCCCTTCGCGTATCAGATCGCCGATGTCCTGGGCTGTCGCCGTCGAAACGGTCATCACCAGCAAGCCGAAGGTCAGCGCCAGCCGGCCGAAGGTCAGCGCCAACCGGCCGAAGGTCAGCGCCAACCGGCCGAAGGTCAGTGTCAACCGGCCGAAGGTCAGCGCCAGCCGACCGAAGGTCAGCGCCAGCCGACCGGCGTGCAACATGCGCAGCATTATTCCCCCTCGATGTAAGTGTCCCATTGCCGGCATTGCGGACAGCGCCACAGCGGTTCCTTCGATTCGTTGCCGCACGAGCTGCATTTGAACGCGGACCGGTTTGCGGCCTCCCTTTCGAGGTACAGCACCGCTTCCTCCATGGCGTTGTCCTTCTTCCCCTTGAGCGCGAGAAGAGTCATGTGCATCAAAGTGCAGCGGGCCGATTCGGAATGCGTTTCAACGAGCTGCCCGCACAGATCCAGGGCCTCGTCGATCTTTCCCTGTTTCTTGTAGATATCCACCAGATTGAGGCAGGCCGTTGGATTTTCAGGCTTTTTCGACATCACTTCCTGGTACACGGCCTCCATTTCGCCGTACCGGCCCAAATCGAAAAGCACGCCGTTCAGCCGGTCGAATGCGAGATGGGCCCATTCATGATTGCTCTTCACGAAGTTCATCCAGACGTGGAAGGCGTCCTCGTCGCGCGATTCCTGCCGGTACGAATCTCCCCAGAACAGATACGCCGGAATGCAGTCTTTGTGGAGTTTGATCGCCTCGCGAAAACGGATGCGGCCTTCGCGCCCGGCGCCCTTTTTTACGAGTTCGGTTCCCGACATAACGCGGTACAGCGCGAGAATGCGGTGGTCGCGTTTTTTCATCCACCGGTTGAGGCTTTGTCTGAGAAAATATGCTTTGTCCCAATCCCCCTTTTCCTCGTACAGGGCAAGGAGCAGGCGCTTGATGTCCATGTTCTTTTTGTTCCGTTGAATCAGCCGCTCGGCCGTTTCCACGGCCTTATCGGGCATGCCGGCCGACTGGTAATCGAGAACCAGGTGCCGGAGTACGACGTCGATGTGCCGCTCGGTGAGTGTGTTCCTGATTAAAAGGTTGCGGTGGATCTTGGCGGCCTGGATGGGAAATCCCTTGTCACGGAGAATGTTGCCCAGCGTGACATAGGCCATGATGTTGTCGCTGTCTTCCTGCACCGTCCTCTTCAACTCTTCCGCGGCTTCATCTGTTTTACCGTCGAGAAGGAGGTGCAGGGCGTCGAGATACGAGCTGGATCCGGCGGGTTCGCCGCGCTTTTTGCCCGCCCCATGCAGGGTATACGCGGTGAATGCCGCAAGAAGCAGCAGTCCCGCCGCTACGATCGCTGTCATCATGGGTCCGGGGTCCTAGCGTTTTTTCCGGAGCGGCGCCCGGCGTCCCGTATCGCCGTCGCGGCCGGCCTCGGCGGAGTCGAAGTCATCGTCGATGCTGGCATTGCGCATGCGGTTCAATTCTTCCATGATTTTCCTGTTCTCCTTCTGGAGCCGGCTGCTGCGGTTTTTCATTTTCAGCACGCTGTAACCGAAGAGCAGCAGCGTCATCATGACGCCCGCCACGAATGCGCCGTAGGCGATCCAGTACACGGGCACGTTCAGCCAGACCCAGTGGATGAATCCGACGGATGGCACCCGGTCCTGGTTTTGAATCGCGAACAGGAGCACAACCAGAAAGAAAAGGACGATGAAAATCCATCTGACGGCAGACATGGCTTACCTCCATAATGCAAATTGAACGGAACACGGATCTTCGACCGATTCTGACTGATCTGCACGGATCATGGAAATCAGGACGACCCGTATCTGCGATCCGTTCAAATCATCCGCAGGTCTTGATCCGTGTTCTATTTCATTCGACGATTTTTCCCCAGAGCGTGGCGCCCTTGCAGGCCTCGATGCGTACGGAAAGAATGCGGTCTGCAGCGGCGTCCTTTTTCGGGTACACCACCGCCTGGTTTGCCGGCGTCCTGCCCATCCATTCGGTCTGCGACCTTCGGCTCGGACATTCGGGCAGCACGTGGACGATGGAACCGATCATGCCTTTTTTGATTT
>JBFZEN010000222.1:0-3274 GCA_041306805.1 bacterium | reverse complement strand
TCGTTCAGGCAGCGGAAAAAAATCAAGGTCTCCCTCTCATGATTGCAGTTGCAAATGGAATTGAATTGGCTTATATTGGCCTGAAAGTCGACTGAACAAAGGGTTTTCATGAAGAAATCTCTCACCATCCACGACATCGAGGACACGCTCGAAAAACTGATCCGCGAGAGGGCCAATACCCTCAACCAGAGCCTCGATAAAACCGTCAAAAACCTTCTCAGGGATTCGCTCGGGACCGAATCGGGAATCAAACGCGCCGATCGAAGGCGCAAGGAATTCACCGATCTTTTCGGCGCATGGACGCCGACGGATATCGAGGAATTTTTCCGGGCCATCGGCTCTCTGAACGAGGTGCGCGCATCGGACTGACATCATGAAAAAAATAATGCTCGATACCACGGCCTTCGCGAAGTACCTGAACGGCGATGAAAATGTGCTGAACGCCATTGTTCGGGCCGACGTGGTGTACATGTCGGTTTTCGTCCTGGGCGAATTGTTCGCCGCGTTCCGGGGCGGATCGAAAGAGACGAAGAACAGGGACATGCTCGAGCGCTTTCTGCAGAAATCCACGGTTGAAATTCTGCCCGCCACTTCCGAAACCTCCGAAATATACGGGGAATTGTCAGCCTCCCTGGCCAGGGCCGGCGCAGCCCTGCCTGTTCACGCCGTCTGGGTCGCCTCGCAGGCCATCGAGACCGGATCGGTTCTTGTCACCTCGGATACGCGGTTCAAGGAAATACCCGGGCTGCGGCTGTGGGATGCGCCCCGATGAACCTGCAGACCGCCATTTCATGACAAAGAAAAGACGGAAAAAAAGAAATTTCCTGAAACGCGCCCTGTCCGTTTTGGGTATTCTTTTAGCCGCTGCCGTGTTGGCGGTCCTCGCCGCTTTTGCCACCGCTCCCGACGTCACCCCGCTTCGCAAGAAGAATCCCGATGAGACGGCCATGATGCGTTACCGGGAAGCCCGTGCCAGGTCGAAGGGCCAGCGCGTCGGCAGGGTGCAGCACTGGGTTTCCCTTTCGCGGATTTCTCCCCTTCTTGTCCAGGCCGTGCTGATATCGGAGGACGACAAATTCTACGCGCACGAGGGGTTCGACTGGCAGGGAATCGCCGACGCCATGGAAAAAAACATTAAAAGCGGCCACATCGTGGGAGGAGGCTCGACCATCACCCAGCAGCTGGCCAAGAATCTCTATCTCAAGCCGAACCGGAATCCCCTGCGCAAGGTGCGCGAGGCCGCCATCGCTTTCCTGATCGATAAGAAACTTAAAAAAAGCCGTATTCTCGAACTGTATCTCAACGTGATCGAATGGGGCAGGGGCGTGTACGGCGCGGAAGCCGCATCGCGCACGGCCTTCGGAAAATCAGCGTCCGAATTGACGCTGGCCGAGGCCGTACGGCTGGCCACGGTGCTTCCCAATCCCATTCGGTACCAGCCCGGCAGCGACTCCGTGCGATGGCTCAGAAGAAAACGCAGGCTCATCGGCGAACGCATGCTCATGAAACACTGGATCACGGAATCGGAGTTCCTCGCGATGTGCGCCGACGTCGATCCGGAATCTGTTCCTCCCGAAGCGGGCATCCAGTCGTCGCGGGATAGTTCCCTGGTCCGCACCGACAGTTCCGATGAATTCGGACGGATCGTTCTTGCGGATTCGGCCCAAGGGGATTCCGCCTCATTCCATTCCGATTGAATCCCGTCCCATGCCGTCCAAACGAACCGTTGCAGGCAACTACCTCTTTTTCTGCATCGCCATGGGGGGCGCACTGCCCTTTCTCGCGCCCTATTTCAAGGAGGTCATCCACGTTTCAAACCGGATGCTCGGCGTCCTTCTGATGATTCGGCCGGCTGTGGCCCTGGCGGCCCAGCCTTTCTGGAGCTATATGGCCGATGTCAAATGGGGCCGGGCGCGTATATCCGTTTTTCTGGCAGCCGCGTCGGCCGCGCTTTTCCCCCTGATGGTCGCGACGCGTTCCGTTTGGGTGATCGCCGTGCTGACCGCGGTCTGGGCCTTTTTTTACACGCCGATCAACGCGTTGAGCGACAGCCTCGCCTTCGATTACCTGGGTCACAGGCGCAGGATGCATTTTTCGACACTGAGAATTTATGCATCGCTGGGTTACCTGGCGGGAGTGGCGGGAATGGGGGCCGTGTACCAGAAGGCGGGCCTGCTCTGGATGTTCCCCGTTTTTTCGGCGGGCATGGCCGTTTCAGCCCTGTATCTCGGACGCCTGCGGTCCCGGCCGCACGTGCCGGCGCAAAGGACGGCCAGGGCATTCCGGAGCCTGTTCTCGAACCGCAACGTGATTTTCTTCATGGTTGCGGTTTTAATCACCGAAATTTCGAACCAGATGGGTTATTTTTACCTGAGCGTTTATGCCCGATCGCTCGGGGCCAGTTACTCGCAGGTGGGGTTGCTCTGGGCCGCGGCCACGGGGGCTGAAATGGTCACCATGCTGTTCATGCCGAAAATCATCGCACGTTTCGGCGTTCAGAAAGTCCTCTTCGCGGGCATGGCCGCGGTCGCGCTGCGGTGGGGGCTGTTCGGAGTCGTGCATACGTGGCAGCAATTGATACCCGTCCAGCTGATTCAGGTGCTGACCATTCCTTTCGTCTACGTCGGGGCCGTGACCTTCATGGATATGGAAAGTTCGGCGGACATCCGGTTCACGGCGCAGGCTTTTTACAGCACGGTGATCATATGCAGCGGTATGATTGTCGGAAGCCTGGCCGGCGGTGAAATCAGCCAGAAAGCCGGATATCCGATGGTTTACATTCTTTCGGGGATTTTGGCCGTGGCGGCCTGCCTGATCGTGTCTTTGTTCGTGAAGGAGCCCGCGGCCCGCGTTCCTTCGAGACAGCTTTTTTAGGCGCTGCGTCAGCGCTTGACGGGACTTGAATGGAACAAGGGCTCGAGCGTGCGACGGGCTCTTCACGGAGTAAACGACCCCCCGCCTCCGTCAAACCACTTCTTTTGCCCGCGAATACAGGTAGCGCTTGATCTTCTGTGTGGGGGTTTTCTCGAAAGGCTCGGTCTGTTCGAGTATCTTGTTGATGCGCGAAAAGGAAGAGACTTTCTCGTTGACGGACAACCGTATGTTTTCGATCAGCCGGTCGATGTGCGCCTGCGTCTGCGTTTCCGTCCAGCCGCGTCTCCGGGCCTGCGCGTCCAATAGTTCGTAATTCAAGTGAACGCGGGCGACGAGCTGGCCTTCCTCCTGGTACACCAGCGATTCGAGCACGTAGTCGAAAGCGTTGAGAGCGCTTTCG
>JBFZEN010000221.1:0-9744 GCA_041306805.1 bacterium | reverse complement strand
GCGTTCCGGCCCCTTCCGTAGAAAAGCGGGTGGACGCCGTCCCTGAACCCGTCGTCGTAATCGGGGTCGATGTCCCCGTAGTATGCCGTCGCCAGGCCGTAGCCCCTTTCCATCATTTTATCGACCGGATAAACCGATGAGCTGTACCTCAGATCGGCCCTGCCGCGTTCGCCCGGAGCCGGCGTTTCGAGGAAAGCGCCCCTTGTCTTGTTCCATGACCACCTGTTCCTGATGCGTACGGCCGTATCGGGCCAAACCGTGTGGTTGCCGTCGAAATTGAGGATCAGGAATACGGGGGCCGGGGTTTGCCGGGCGGCCGGAAGGTATAAAAGCAAATCCATGCTCCATTTTTTCCCGTTTCTGTTCAGGGAAATCCCGACCTGCTTCCTGACCGCCTTTCCTTGAAGAGCCTTGGGTTCATGGTCGAATACGTTGAAGCGCAGTGCCTTCGGTTTTCCCGGGGACTTTCCGTACATGCGGCTTTCGAAAAAACGCAGCAATTCAGGCCTGCGCCTGCTCTTCCATGCCTTCACGTCCCCGATGCGCGTTCCGTCGAATGAAACGAGCGGATCGGGAAGTGCATAGGGGGGCACGTTTTCTTCCCTGAAATTGAAACCGGGATGGCCTTTTTCAGCTTTTTCCACGGTCTCAGCCCCCGCCTTCCAGCCCGTAGCGGTGGAATCAGACCGTGCATAAGATCGGACAGCCAACACAGCCAGGAGCATTCCCGCCGCCGCAGCGCATCGAATCTTCATCCCTTTCTCCATGATAATGCCTCTGCTCCTCATGAATCCAATCAACCCCATCGCCAGGAACGGCCCCTCACACGCTTGCGCAGAGGCCGCCGTCCACGAACAGGATGTGGCCGTTCACGTAGCTCGAGGCGGCGGACGCAAGGAAAACCGCGGCTCCCCCCAGTTCATCCGTTTCACCCCAGCGGTTTGCGGGAACGCGGCTGCAAAGCCATGAATTGAATTCCGCATCTTCGGCCAGGGACCGGGTCATATCGGTTTTGAAATATCCGGGCGCGATGCCGTTAACCTGGATGTTGTGCCTGCCCCATTCCGCGGCCATGGAACGGGTCAGCATTTTAAGCCCCCCTTTGGCCGCCGTGTACGCGGCGATGCCCGGCCTGGCCAGTTCACTCTGGACGGAACAGATGTTGATGATTTTACCGGACCGCTTTCTGATCATGACCGGGACGACGGCTTTTGAAACGAGGAAGGCGCCCGTCACGTGAATGTCGATGACCCTGCGCCAGTCCGCCTCGTCGAATTGCTCGATGGGGCACCGCACCTGGGTGCCGGCATTGTTGATGAGTATGTCGATTTCGCCGGTTTCTTTCATGACCCGTTCAATCTGCCGATGCACCTCGTCCGCGTCCGTGACGTCGAAAAGGGAAAACGAGGCCTTAAGGCCTTCTTTCCTCATTGAAGAAACCGTCTTTTCAAGGGATGTTCCGTCGCGCCCGTTCAACACGATGCGCGCGCCGCTCACGGCCAGGGCTTTGGCCAAAGCGAGTCCGATGCCCCGGCTTGAACCCGTGACCAGGGCGGTTTTACCCTGAAGGCTGAACAGATCGGGCGTTACCGTGCGTCCCCCTTCCGGACCGAATAGGATCGATACGCCGCTTCCAGTTCATCCTTCGTCATGGAGCCGTCGTACACAAAAAAGAGAAACCGGAAGAGGGCGCTCCCGCCCGGCTGCAGCACAAGTCCGAACGGCATGGGATCTTCGACTTTCAGCGCCTTTTGAAAATCCATCTGCCCCAGCGGATCAGCCGAGAAAAGGCCGTACGCCCTGGCCTGCCAGTATACGGGGTGGTTTACGGTTTCGGGGTGGCTGAAAATGGCGATGCCGGCCAGGCGCCCGGCGCCCCATTGTGCTTCGAGCCTGACCCATTCGGCGCGTTTGCCCCAAACGCCCGTTTCCGTCTCCCCGCCGCGCGAACTGAGGTATCGTCCCGATCCGTCTTTCTCGTTCATCCAGTCGGCCACGCGGACGGCGAACAATCCTTCCTTCGTATCTTCGAAAACCACGGCGCTGTCGGCCGCCGTCAGCCGGATTGTAAAGTCTATGGCATAACCCTTCCCGACCGCCGTAAAAACCATGCGCCTGTCTTCGACAAGTACGGTCCGTCCCGAGTCGCCCGTCCAGTCGCAGGTGACGGACAACCTACCCTGTCCGCGGCCTTCCTTCAATTCCGTGATTCGAACGGGGCGGATTTGCGGCGGCGTTTTCACCGCCCTCCAGAAGCGGTCGCGCTGCATTCCATTGACGCCGTCAAACGCGAAGAAAAGTCCGGTATGATGGGGATGATCCGAGCTTTCGCCTTCCGCCTTTTCGAGAGGAAAGCGCCTGGTGAGGACGAGCCCGGAGCGGGTTCGAACGGGGTACAGCACGGGCTTGGCCATTTCCGGGCGGAACAACCACGTCGTCACGCATGCGGATCCGATTAAAACATCCACCCCGTCCGGCGATTGGACGAACTGTACCATGGGATCCCCGGCCAAGGCGGCTGAAAATGCCGCAAGCCATAGAACAGAACAGGCATTTTTTTTCATGTCAGGCACTCCAAAATGAAAACATTGAATGGAGAAGCATGAACCGGATCATCGTATCCATCCGAATCGGAGCGTGGCATCCCGTCAATACTGAAAAACCCTGCCGCCGGCCATGACCTCCTGCGCCTGCGTATCGAACGTCGCCTTATGGCCCGTGTGCAGGGCCGCGGTGGCCATGATGCAGGCGATGGAATGGTTGTAACCGGCCTCGATGCCCGCGTTCGGCGTTTTTCGTTTTCGCACGCATTCCATCCAGTTTCGGACGTGGGCCGAGGTCATGGAATCTCCGCCCGTGTTCGCCGCGGTCTCGGCTGTTTCCGTGGGCAATTTGACGTCCTGCAGCAGATTGGGCTGCATGTCCATTTCCGAGGCGTACCGTTCCGTCAATCCGCCTTCGGAAGTGATCATGTTGTGGTCGAGGTCCAGCTTTCCCGCGTTTGAAAAATACCATTCCTTGGTCGAACCCGAGGAGTTGGTCATACGCGACATGTACACGGCCTGGAATCCGGCCGACAAGTCGTCCTCCGGGCCGTAATCGAAGACGGCCGTGACGGTGTCGAAGTTCTGCCTGCCGTCCTTCCAGACGTAAATGCCGCCGTTGGCCGTGACGCTGCGCGGATGCGACAGGCCGGTGAACCAGTGTATCGTGTCCACCTGGTGGCACATCCACTGGCCCGGGATGCCCGAAGAGTAGGGCCAGAAGAGGCGGTATTCCACGTATTTTCTCGGATCCCAGGGCTCATGGGGCCTGTTCATCAGATACCGTTTCCAATCGGTGTCCGATTCCAGTATCGAGGCCGCCAGTTTCGGCCTTCTCCATCTGCCGGGCTGGTTGACGTTCCACGTCATTTCCACCATGCAGATCGGACCGAATTTTCCGGAACGGATAAACTCGTTCGCGGCGATGTAATTGGCCCCGCTTCTTCTCTGCGATCCGATCTGGACGATTTTTCCCGTTTCCCGGACCGCCTTCAATGCGGCGCGCGCGTCATCCATGGTTTCGGCAAAGGGTTTCTCGACGTAGACGTCGCATCCCGCGCGAACGGCCTCGGCGCAGTGCAGGGCGTGCTGAAAATCGGCCGTGCTGATGATCACGGCATCGGGCTTGTGTTTTTCGTACAATTCATCGTTGTTGCGGACCATGGCGGCCTTTTTTCCCGTCAGCTGCCTCACGAATGCGGCGCCTTCCTCCCTGCGCCGGTTCCACAGGTCCGATACGGCCGTGATTTCAAAGTTCAATTCCTTCGCATAGGCCGCCAGCGGCGGAAGCAGGGAAGCCCGGCAACGGTCTGAAAAGCCCACAACGGCGGCTCGAATCCTGTCGTTGGAACCCAGAATGCGGGAATAGCCTTTCGCCGTCATCATTCCCGCCGCGGCCGAACCCGCCGCCAGGGTTGCAATAAAATGCCTTCTCGTCACATTCATATGCGCCTCCTGACGCGTTCCATCCTTATAATCCCACGGCTGTTGAAAAGGACTGCAGCCATGCCTGCACGTCTTCCGCGGGCACGTCCAGTTTTCTCACCGTCATGCCGGCGGAAGGATACCCCCCCGCCTCGGTCTGGCTGTTTATCATTTTTCCTCTCCGGTTCAGAAAATCGGAAACGATTCTTTTGTCCACGGCATCCCGGTCGAGCGGCCTGGCGCCCGCGTGAGTCGCGACGTGGTTTTCGACCCCGCTGCGCGGAAGCACTTCAACAAACGCAGGCCATGACGGTTTGTCCTTCAGAAGACGGACGTTTCCGAATGTCATGGCAACGGATTTTCCCGCGGCATCGAACGCGGCGTTGTCTTCGAGATAGACGTCACCCTTGGGACCGACCAGCCCCAGGAATGGAGCCGTGTTCGCTCCGTGGCGCATGACGTTTCCGACCACGCTGATCCGTCCGTTCTGCGGGACGACGGTTCTGCCCGTCCATTCGCTCTCCGGAAAATCGATTTCTATGGCGTATTGCCCCGGGTTGTAAATGGCGTTGTTGACGACGGCACCGGAGGTGAACGCCTTGAAATAGGGATTGCGCTCGTTGTTGTGGGCGTACAGGTTCCGGAGCACGGCCACATTGGCGCAGTAATCATGGACCAGGGTGCCCATGGAATGGATTCCCTTCGTGTGCGAGGCATCGGCCAATCCTTCGGCGATGATGCAGTTGCTGATGGTGACGTCGTGAGACGTCCCCGAAGGACCGTTGTACCGCGGGCCTGAAACCGATAGGTTCTCGTCCACGGCCCATGCAAACGAGCAGTGGTCGACGACGACATGGTGGGCTTCAGGACCCGATATCGTGCATTCGGGCTCAAAACCGCTTTTTTCCGGCGCTCCCGCGTCACCCATCCGGAAACGGATGTGTTGAATCAGAACGTCGTGCGTGGCGATGCGCATGCCCTCTTTGATCACCGTGATTCCCGGCGGAGGGGCCGTCTGCCCGGCCACCGTGAGGCAGGGCTCGGTGATTTCCAGCGGGACCCGGTCGATGTCGATGACGCCTCCCACTTCGAACACCACGATGCGGGGCCCTTTGGATGACAGCGCCTCCCTGAACGAACCCGGACCGTCCGCTTCGAGGTTGACGACTTTGATCACGCGGCCGTCCCTGCCGGCCTTGGTCTCAACGCCAAATCCCTGCGCGCCGGGGAAGGCGGGCCCGGTTCCGGGTTCCGGAACGTTCCTGGTCCTGGTGCATCCCGCCTGCAGAAGCAGGCATGATAAAAGAAATGCTGAAAACCTCACGAAGTCCATCCTTTTATGGTTCTATATCCCAGTCATGGTTCGTTCGATTGAATCTGCTGAATGGATGCAATCATTCCCGCGCACGATGAAGCGTTGTCCGTGTTTTTTCCGCGGTGATTTTTTTTATTCGACCGAAATACGGGCGCTGACAGGCGAGGCCATGCGCCCGCACCATTGCGACAGATAGGCCTGCCATGACTGGAAATCCCGGATATCACCGGCCTTGGTCCATACGCCGCCGGCATAATAGACGAGGGGCCGGCCTGCAACAACCGACATGACGGCCAGATTGTTTCGCGCGTCCCCGGCGATGTCCTTTAAAATGACCGGATCGACGGCCACGGCCAGACCGAGAAACGTCCCGGGCGCCGCCTTGACGCCGTGCCAATAGGCCATCCACCCTTTTTCCGCGTCGAAGGCGAATTCTCCCGACTGCATCATGGTCAGGCCCGCGGCGACCATCATGTCCGTCTGTCCCGGTTTGGTTTTAAACGTGCTCTCCATCCGGTTCAATTGCCTCCCTCCGTCGATGCGGATGCGCTTGATTTCTGAAACGGTGAAACCGTTCGCCTGCCATGAATCGTAGGTGAGCTCGAAAATCGTGCACACGGGACCGTTGGCCAGGGTTTTGGCGGTTTTAAAGTTTTTGGACAGAAACATTTGCCGGCCGTCCCAGATTCCCAGGCCCCCGACGCCCCGCGTCGGACCCACCGAATACATATCGGCGCCTTCGCCGTGGTCCCTGTGGTAGTCGTCCCCGGCGTACCATTTGTTGACGATGAGATTCGGGGTGTTTTTGCACCAGATGTCTATTCCGCTCGTGGTCAGCGGCTCTTCTTCCCACGTCATCAAAGCCCGGCCGTAAATGCGATGGGCCGTTTTGTCGTTCTCCCATGCGTAGTCGTCATGCCGGTCGGGCACAAAGCGGCCGTATGTCCTCGACATGGCTTCAAAACGGGTCCGCATCGAGACCGGCGCCTTTTGAAGGACGAATTTCTTCGTTTCATCGGGCTGAAAATCCCATTGAAAAACGAGGGTTTCCGGCTTTCCATTGCCGTCGAGGTCGAGATTCTGCGAAACGATCAGTTTCTTGGTATCCGCGTCGCGAACCTCGGTCATGTCGTAAACCAACCCGAGACGCAGGGCCTGTATGTCCTTCCAGGGCACCTCGATGGTTTCGGAGGGACGGGCGATGTCGAGCGAATGACCGGCCGTGATGACGGCGCTTTTCCCCTGCGCATGAACCTGCATTCCCGCCGAAAACAGAAACGCAAACAGGATGATTTTTCTCATGGAACCTTCTCCTTTATTTTATATCAAACCGCAGTCATGAAATTCAGGTCATCGGCCCTGCAATTGTTTAAAGACGGCCCATATCTCGCCGTCCCCTGTCAGGGCGGGTTCCGGTCTCTTCCGGGCGAACACGCGAAGCGAATCGGCGGGTTCCACGGCGCATTTGGATTCGTCGATGATTCCGTGCGGATCTTCGACGGAACGAAGGTCAAGGGCGAGATGCGCGGCAAAAAACGGATACACCGCCTTTCGTTTGGACGGACCGTAATCGTGTCCTTCGTCCGCAAAATGAGCCAGCCGCACGTACGGTTCCGCGTGCATCAGCCTGTATACCCTCTGGATGTACGGAAATTCGACTTCCGGAGTGTTCTTCGTCCAGTCGCCTCCGTCAGAGACAAGAAGCATGGGCCGCGGGGCCGCCAGGGCCGCGATGTCGGCGTTGTTGGTCTCGTGCGTTTTGCTCTTGTGTATGGGCATGCCGCTTTCGCACACGCACCCTCCGAAGAAATGGGCCGATACCTGAACCACGGGCGCGCTCGCCGAAATCCTCGAATCGACGGCCGTCAGAAGAAATGCCTGCGTGCCCCCCCCGGAAGCGCCGGTGACCCCGATGCGATTCTGATCGACCAGGTTTTTCCCCTCTTCCGTTTTCAATGACAGAAGAAAGTCGACGGACCTGATTCCGTTCCACAGTTGAAACATCAGGGCGTGCGGCACCCCGTGTTCGGTCTGGTTCGATTCGCCGTTTCCGACCATGTCCCACGCGAACACGACGGCGCCCATTCTGGCCAGCGTGGCGCAGCGAATCTGCATGTCGTCGCCGAAACGCCCGCCTCCCTGGGCTGCCTGTTTCGGAACGTGTCCATGCGGACACAGCACTCCGGCATACGGCTTTTTCCGTCCCGATTTGACGGGACGATAGAGGTTCCCCGTCACCCAGAAACCGGGCACGCTTTCAAAGGCGACGTTCTCGACCGAATAACCGTCGTGCACCCGCCTTTCGGCCGAAGACGGAATCAATGCGTTCAAGGGTGTTTTTCCGGGAAACGGTTTCAGGCCGGCGCCCTCGAGAATGGCCTTGCGGACGCGTCTCGCCCTGGCATTCCATTCAGCCTGATTCCGGAACATGGACGCGAACGAATCGAGTTGGGCTTTGGCACGGGCCTCGGTCTGCCAGTAACCCTGGCATAAAACGGCGCCGTCCTGGCACCGAACCGGTCCGGTTTTGAACAAAATCGTTAATACAATGAACAGGAGAGCCGATTTTGCATGGATCGTCCTTTTCAATACGGTCATGGTTTTCATTTTGTTTTCCTTGTGATCCCCGGGGTTCGATCACCGGCCCATTTCAAACAACACATGCTCCTTGATCTCTTTCGGCCCCTCCGGAAATAAATAGGCGCCCTGGACGAATCCGCCGCCGTTGAGAAAAGGCGGAACCGCGTCGATGAACGAAAGCCCGGGGGATTTTCGCAGCGGCGCTCGCGCCGCGGGGTCGTGGTCCCAAACCGCGCCCATGGATTTTCCGTATTCCCCGCGCCGGCGGCCGATGAAAGGATCATGCCCCCGAACGACAAGAAAAAAGAAATGAAAAATGGATCCATCCGTTTCATGCCTTTTTTCCTTTTACCCTCATAAAAACGGCACCTGGAAAACGCAAAAATAACCGAACAAAATAAAAGCGAGCGCCAGAAACAGTCCGAACGCCCAGTGGGGTTTGATGATCGCGTACGCCTTTTTGTTGAAAAGCCTCGGCATGACGATGAACAATCCTCCCATGAGCCAAACGGCCTGCAGCGGCGTGAGGAGCAGGCCGTCGCACACGGCGGCGGTCTTGATGAGCATCACGGGCTGGTATCCGAACGCGTATACGACGAAGGTGTTGACGAAAAAGAAATAAACGAGAAAAATCCGGAATTGTTTTTTCCAGGCGAATCTCCTTGCGAAACCCGGTATGCATATCCTGAAGGCGTCGGCCAGCAGCCTGGGCCAGCCCGCCAGCTGGACCATGAGGGTGCTGATCAGGGCGGCGGCTCCGCTGATCAGGAACAATTTCCCGCCCAGCGGGCCCCATTTCGTCGAGAACAGTTTTGACAGCGTCACAGCCACACCCGACCCCTGCGGCGCCGACTCGTTGGGCCGCAGCACCCCGGCACCTGCGATGAGAAAACACAGGGTGACCGTGCATGTGATGATCATGGCCAGGGCGGCATCCGTGTAAACCACGCGGCACCAGCCCTTGATTTTAACGGCCAGGGAAGGGCTCATGTTTTTCAGGCTCTGCACATCGGCCGGCCTGCCGTACCCCCTTCCTTGAGTCATACCGAAACCTTCCCCGATCACCCAATACGTGTACCATACCTGGCTTGCGAAACCGCCCGCAGCCCATCCCATCATCGGCAGGATTTCCCTCCATGGATTGGGATGCACTCCGGCCTTTGAGACGGCCCATTCCGGGACGGGCGGTATTTTCAGCATGAAACCCTTCGCCAGCTCCGAAAGCGGGGGGAAAACCGTCACGGCGACATAGAGAACCCCGATGATGACCGCGGCCACCAAAAAACTCATGACCGCCTTCAATATCTTGAATCCGCCTGAAAGGACCACCAAAAAAGAGACGACGCACACCAGGAATCCGGCAAGAAAAGGGTTGATGGGCAACAATGTGCTGATAAAGACGCCCGATGCCGAGGCCAGCGCGCTGGTGGCTATGCTGCCGCTGATGAACTGGATGATGAGGGCTATCCACACCACCCCGTGCCTGGGTCCGGGCAACCGGTCGAACATGTCCATCATGCCCTCGCCCGTGCATACCGTGTACCGGGCTCCCGCGATGCCTATCCAGTACTTCAGAAAAATGCCTGTGATGACGGCCCACATCACGCCGATGCCGAGAACGGCCCCGTTGCGCGTCGTGAGAATCACTTCTCCCGAACCGATCATATCGGAACACCAGACCAGCCCCGGGCCGAACAGGGCCAGAACGGCCAGCCCTTTCGGAGGCGTTGAAACAGGTTCTTCTGTTTTTACATGAGCAGCCATTTTTCCATATATCATTTCATGTTTTTTGATGTGACCCTGATAAATTCCATAATTTTATGAAAAAAAGCAACATCGAAATGAAAAAAAGGCGGGGCAATCCCGATTCCCGCCTTTTTC
>JBFZEN010000220.1:0-4161 GCA_041306805.1 bacterium | reverse complement strand
GCGTTCGGGGGACCTCGATCCCATGATCGCCGTATACCTGATGTACGCCTACGGGTACCGGGTGGAGGATATCGAGAACCTTTTGAACAAACAAAGCGGGCTTCTGGGCGTTTCCGGCATTTCCAGCGACATCAGGGACATCATCCACCGCATGGATGAATCGGGCGGGGAACAGGAGGAACTGGCCGTCGACATGTACGTCCACCGGCTGAAAAAATACATCGGCAGTTTCGCGGCCGTGTTGAAAGGGCTGGATGTGCTTGTTTTCACGGACGACATCGGCGTCGGCAACCCCGCCGTGCGCGAAAAGGTCTGCGAGAAGATGGAATGGTGCGGCATCAGGCTTGACAAAAACGCAAACCGGAATGCCGGCACCGACCGGATCTGTGAACTGAAAGAGGGGTCATCCGGTGTGCATATACTTACCATCCCCACGCAGGAAGAACTGGTCATTTGCCGCGAAGGCATTCAATTCTGCCCCGTCAGGAAGGGGCAGAACGGTTTCCCGCCCAACGCGGGATCGCCTTCGGCGCGTCAGGTTTAAATTTCTCCCATACTCCGCTGCTTGCGGCGGAGTGGTCTATTTTTGGGGAGCGTGATATGCTGCTGTTGTTCTATCCCGATCCGCCTTTTTTACGATGGTGCAAAGTAGTCCGCGGCCGTTTTTCGCAGGACAAAATCAAATTCGATGCCGATTGTTTCGACGCCATCCTCAAAAAAATCAAGGGATTGGGACCGGTGGAGGCCGTCGGGACGCTTTTATACAACGGCGGTGAGGAAATCGTTGAACCGGTCACCCCGGTCGATTCCGGAATAATGGACCAGGTTTGGAAATGCGTGCGGTTTCTGCCCGAGCACAACGACATGGCCGCGAAAAACATGGAATACTGGCTCAAACACCTTCCCCGCGCCCGGCACCGGCTTTTATGCGACACCGCCTTTTTCACCGGTTTGCCTTCCGAGGCCAGCACCTACGCGGTTCCTTTTTCACTCCGCAAGGAGGGAATCAAACGGTACGGGGGGTACGGCTTCTGCCATCAGCGGGCCTGGAAACTGGCCCAGGAACATTTCGGCGAAGCGGCCCGCCGGATGCTGAGCATTTATCTGGGCGACTCGACGAATGTCGCGGCCATTTGCGAAGGCAGACCGATTGAAACGTCGATCGGATTCACCTCCATCGAGGGAATCCCCTCGTCCACGGGGTGCGGGGACATCGACCCCACCATCGTGCTGCAGCTTTCCTCCACCGGAATGTCCTCGAAGGACGTCCACGCCATTTTGACCCGTAACAGCGGCATGACGGGGCTTCTGGGCAAAAGCTGCGATTACGCGGACCTGTCGGGCGGGAAGCGCAGCGCCGCGGTGAACCGCGTCCGGAAAATGATCATTTACCAGATTGTAAAATATTGCGGGGCTTTTATATCGGTGTCCGGCGGCATCGATGCCGTCGTTTTTTCGGCGGGAAATATCGAAGGTTCGATGGGCGTCATCCGTGAAATCTGCGGCCGGCTCCGTTTTCTCGGGTTGAATTTAAGGAAAACCGCGGGGAGTCAAGGGACGTTTGTTCCGCTGACCCGTGACGGTTCGACCGTACGGGCCGCCGCGGTTAAATTCGACAGATGGAGAATGCTGTCGCAGATGATCGCCTGATTGATCGATGAACAGAATCTGATATTCACAGGAGGAAACCAATGGCAGAGCAAAAGCGGTTTTTGGTCGATGTCGGCATGAGGGGCATTCCGTTTCCCATGCGGGTCGTGTCCAAATTGGAGGCGGAGGGGCAGTGGACGGTTGCGGAAATTTCCATCAACGCCAGGATCATGCAGGAATTTGAACCCCGGGCCATCGACAGCTTCATCCGGGTTTTGCACCAGCACCGGGACCGCATCGGCACACAGACGCTTCGGCACAACATCGTCGATTATTTCAACCTGCTGAAGGCGAGCCATGTCAAGGTCGATTTTGAATATCCCTTCTTCATTGAAAAGCGCACCCCGGCCTCGAACGAGAAGTGCCTGGTGAGATACCTGTGCCGGTATTCCGCAAAGTATCCTTCGATCAAGGAAAAGGCGAAAATTCTTTTCTCGATCGAGGTGCCGGCCATCACCACCTATCCCGCGTCCTTCATCGATAAACAAGGCGGGTTGTTCGGCCAGCTGAGCTCCGTCGTCATCGAGACGGAGTCCGAAAAAGACATTTTCCCGGAAGACCTGGTCGCGCTGGTCGATAAACACGCGCTTTCGCCCGTCTATTCATTTCTGACCGAAGAAGACCAGAAATTCGTCATTAAAAAGATACACACGGAAGAAAAAACCAGCGTGGTCATGACAGACGAGATCAAGGACGAGCTGGCGCACAACCGCGACATCGAATGGTACTCGGTGCGGTGTTCCAATCACGGCATGCTCCATTCATACAGCACGGTCATCGGCACGGAAAAAAGCATGTGGGTGCCGTTCAGCGGTTTCGAGGACATGGATTTTTAAAAACTAAATGGAATACGGAACCCTGCCATTCTCTTCTCGGAACGGGTTAAACGGGATTGCGGCACGGATAAGAAAAAAGAGAAAACAAAAGAGTAACCGGAACCTGTTTTCTTTATCATCCCTGGCGTTTTTGGCTCGATGAACGGCACGATTGAGTTGATCAAATGAATGCGAGTATCATACATCGTTCGGTTTTAAGCGGCTTCATCATGCACCGCTTCATCAGGCGGCTGCTTTGTCCGCGATGGCACAGGGGATTCAAATGATCCTTTCCTCCGTCCTGTTGCTATCAAACCCTGAACCATGACACACGGAGGATACCATGGCTAAAAAACGCATCGTCATTATGGGGGCGGCGGGGAGGGATTTCCACAATTTCAACGTGTTTTACCGGGGAGACGCCGCGGTCGAGGTGGTCGCCTTCACGGCCGCGCAGATTCCGAACATCGAGGGCCGCCTGTATCCGCCCGAACTGGCGGGTCCGCTTTATCCCAAGGGCATACCCATTCACCCCGAATCGGAACTCGTATCGCTGATCCGGAACCAGGCCGTAAACGAGGTCGTGTTCGCCTACAGCGACCTGTCGCACGAGGCCATCATGCACAAGGCCAGCATGGTCGTGGGCGAGGGCGCGGCCTTCACTTTGCTCGGCCAGAACCAAACCATGCTGAAATCAGGCGTCCCCGTCATCGCCATCTGCGCCGTGCGGACGGGGTGCGGCAAGAGCCAGACCACCCGGCGCGTGAGCGACATTCTCAAGAAAAAAGGCAGAAAGATCGTGGTGGTGCGCCACCCCATGCCCTACGGGGACCTGGCCAAGGAAAAGGTCCAGCGGTTCGGCGTGTACGGGGACCTCAGGAAGCACCACTGCACCATCGAGGAGATGGAGGAATACGAGCCGCACCTGGCCGTGGGCAACGTGGTCTATGCCGGCGTGGATTACGGCGAGATTCTGCGGCTCGCGGAAAAGGAGGCCGACGTCATACTCTGGGACGGCGGAAACAACGACACGTCCTTCTACAAGACCGACCTGCTCATCACCGTGGTCGATCCGCACAGGCCGGGGCACGAGCTGTCGTATTATCCGGGAGAGGTCAACCTGCGCTGCGCGGACGTCATTGTGATCAACAAGATGGACACGGCTTCGCTGGAGGGCATCGAGACCGTGCGCCGGAACGTCCGTGCGGTGAACCCCGGCGCCGTGGTGGTCGAGGCCGCGTCCCCGCTTTCGGTGGAGCATCCCGAAGTGATACGGGGAAAGCGCGTTCTCGTGGTGGAAGACGGCCCCACCCTCACGCACGGGGAAATGCCCTACGGCGCGGGCGTGATCGCGGCCGAGAAATTCGGCGCGGCGGCCATCGTCGATCCCAGGCCGTGGGCGGTGGGCGGGATCAAGGAGACCTTCGAGAAGTACCCGGGGATCGGCACGCTGCTGCCGGCCATGGGCTACTGGGACGAGCAGATCCGCGACCTCGAGAAGACCATCAACGCCGTGGACTGCGACGCGGTGGTGATCGGCACGCCGTTCAACATCGGCCGGCTGGTGAGGATCGACAAGCCCGTGGCCGTGGTGACCTACGCCCACGCGGATCTGCCGGGCGAGCAGGGCCTCGCCGCCGTGGTGGACGACTTCCTGGCCGGACCGGCCTGAGCTCAGAGCGACAGCATCTCGTCG
>JBFZEN010000219.1:0-3152 GCA_041306805.1 bacterium | reverse complement strand
GGATGTTTTCATATTCTATCTTGCCGTCGCCCTTCGCCACCACCTCCGACTCGGCCGCGATGCGGCTGGCCGTGCCTCCGATGTGGAAGGTGCGGAGCGTCAGCTGGGTTCCCGGCTCCCCGATGGACTGCGCCGCCATGACGCCCACCGCCTCGCCCACGTCCACCATGCGCCCCGTCGCCAGGTTTCGGCCGTAGCATTTGCCGCAAACACCGATTTCGGCTTCGCAGGTCAGCACCGACCGGATGCCGACGGTGTCGAGTCCCTTGGAAACGATGAGGTCGGCCGTGTCTTCGTCGATGAGCTTTCCCGCTTCGACGAGGATGTCGCCCGTTTCGGGATCGTACAGATCTTCCGAAGTGACCCGTCCGAGAATGCGGTCGCGCAGGGGCTCGATGATTTCTTCGCCTTCCTTGAGGTCTTCGACGTGCAGGCCCATGATGGTACCGCAGTCATCCGTCATGATCACGACGTCCTGGGCCACGTCGACGAGCCGGCGCGTCATGTATCCGGCATCGGCTGTCTTGAGGGCCGTGTCGGCCAGACCTTTGCGCGCGCCGTGCGTGGAGATGAAGTATTCCAGAACGGACAATCCTTCCCTGAAATTGGCCGTGATGGGAGATTCGATGATTTCGCCCGTTCCCCCTGTGAGTTTTTTCTGGGGTTTGGCCATGAGGCCGCGCATGCCGGCCAGCTGGCGTATCTGTTCTTTGCTGCCCCTGGCGCCTGAATCGGCCATCATGTAAACGGGATTGAACCCGTCCTTCGATTCGCGGAGATGGTCGAACAGGTGCTCGGCCACCTGGTTGGTGGTGCGCGTCCACACGTCGATGACCTTGTTGTAACGTTCGCCGTCGGTGATCACGCCTTTTTCGTACAGGGTGTGGATGCGTTCGACTTCCTCGGCCGACCTTCCGACCAGAATCTGCTTTTCGTCGGGAATCATCACGTCGTCGAGGCCGATGGTCATGCCCGCCTTCATGGCGTACTGAAAGCCGAGTTCCTTGAGATCGTCCAGAAACCGCACCGTTCTCGAGTTTCCCGTGGCTTTGTACGATTTCGCGATGAGCTCTTCCACCCGTTTTTTCGTCAGCAGTTCGTTGACGTAGCCGATCTCCTCCGGTACGACGAGGTTGAAGAGGATGCGGCCCGTGGTGGTTTCAACGAGGCTGCCTTCGATACGCACCTTGATGCGGGCGTGGAGTCCGATTTTCTGTTCCTGGTAGGCGATAAGCACTTCACCCGGTTCGGCGAACACCTTGCCCTCGCCAAGATCGCCGTGCTTGGCCTTGGTCAGGTAATAGCACCCGAGTACGATATCCTGGCTCGGAATGGCCAGCGGCCTTCCGTTGGCGGGAGATAGAATATTGTGGCTCGAAAGCATCAGAATTTTGGCTTCCATCTGCGCCTCGACCGACAGCGGCACGTGCACCGCCATCTGGTCGCCGTCGAAGTCCGCGTTGAATGCGGCGCAGACCAGGGGATGAATCGAAATGGCCTTGCCCTCGACCAGCATGGGTTGGAAGGCCTGGATGCCGAGCCGGTGCAGCGTGGGCGCCCGGTTGAGCAGCACGGGATGGTCCTCGATGACCTCTTCGAGGATGTCCCACACTTCGTCGCCCCGTCGCTCGAGCAGTTTCTTCGCGGTCTTGACGGTTTTGACGATACCGCGTTCCACGAGCTGCCTGATGACGAACGGTTTGAACAGCTCAAGAGCCATTTCCTTGGGCAGGCCGCACTGGTTCATTTTCAACTCGGGTCCGACCACGATGACCGAGCGGCCCGAATAATCAATACGTTTGCCGAGCAGGTTCTGCCGGAAACGGCCCTGCTTGCCGCGCAGCATGTCTGACAGCGACTTCAGGGGCCGGTTGCCCTCGCCGCGCACCGCCGCGCGCCGTTTCCCGTTGTTGAACAGCGAATCCACGGCTTCCTGCAGCATGCGTTTTTCATTGCGCAGGATGACCTCGGGGGCCTTGATTTCCAAAAGTTTTTTCAACCGGTTGTTGCGGATGATGACGCGCCGGTATAAATCATTGAGGTCCGACGTGGCGAACCGCCCGCCCTCGAGCGGAACCAGAGGCCTGAGCTCGGGCGGAATGACCGGAATGACCGACATGACCATCCAGTCGGGCCGGTTGGGTTTGCCGCTTTCAGTCTTTCGAAACGATTCGATCACCTGCAGGCGCTTCAGGGCGTCGCGTTTTCTCTGGACCGACGATTCCACGCGAACCTGTACCCGCAGGTCGCGCGACAGCGTTTCGATATCAACCCTGGCCAGGATGTCGCGGATGGCTTCGCCGCCCATTTTGGCCGAAAAATGCTTTTTACCGTCCTCTTCCGAGGCGCGTCCGCCTTCCTTTTCCCGTACCTTTTCACGGACATCGAAATACTCGTTTTCGCTCAGGAGCTGCAGCGGTTTGAGCCCCGATTCGCCCGGTTCGATCACCACGTATGATTCGTAGTAGATGATCCGCTCCAGGGCGCTGATGGACATGTCGAGTATGTAACCGATCTTGGAAGGCACGGAACGGAAATACCAGATGTGCACGATGGGCACGGCGAGCGTGATATGCCCCATGCGCTCGCGCCGGACCGATTTGGTGGTGACTTCCACGCCGCAGCGGTCGCAGATGATGCCCTTGTAGCGGATGCGCTTGTACTTGCCGCAGTGGCATTCGTAGTCTTTAACCGGACCGAATATTTTCTCGCAGAACAAACCGTCTTTTTCGGGTTTGTACGTGCGATAATTGATCGTTTCGGGCTTCGTCACCTCGCCATGGCTCCAGCTCAAAATTTTATCGGGCGAAGCCAGATTCAGCGTGATGGTCGTAAAGTCCTTTATGTCATGGCTTTCAATAGCCAATTAAAAACACCTCCAAAATGGCGTTGTCACCTATTTGAGATCCACGTCGAGCCCCAGACCCATGAGTTCCTTGAGGAGCACATTGAAAGATTCGGGGGTTCCCGGGATGGGGAGATTTTCTCCCTTGACAATGGATTCGTAGGTTTTGGTGCGGCCTTTCACGTCGTCCGACTTGACGGTCAGAATTTCCTGCAGCATGAAAGCCGCCCCGTACGCTTCGAGCGCCCAGACCTCCATTTCCCCGAACCGCTGGCCTCCGAACTGGGCCTTGCCGCCCAGGGGCTGC
>JBFZEN010000218.1:0-7843 GCA_041306805.1 bacterium | reverse complement strand
TGGGGCGCCTGACCTCGCTTTCGAACGAGGAGGGGCGCTCGCTCGTCCAGGAACTGCTCGAGCTGCCCGGAAAGATCGGCGCCATACTCAAACAGTCGGACCGGCTTCTCGAACTGGCCAGGATCATGGCCAGGCAGCACCACGCGCTGTACCTGGGGCGCGGATTCAACTACCCCGTGGCGCTCGAGGGCGCGCTCAAAATGAAGGAAATTTCCTACATTCACGCCGAAGGCTATCCGGCCGCCGAAATGAAGCACGGACCCATCGCGCTGATCGACGAACACATGCCGGTGGTGTTCATCGCGGTCCATGATCCCGTGTATGAAAAGGTGCTGAGCAACATCCAGGAAGTCAAGGCGCGCGGAGGCTGGGTCGTCGCGGTGGTGAACCGCGGAGACGGCCGGGTCGCCGAACACGCGGACGAAATCGTCGAAATTCCCGAAACCGTTCAATGCCTGTCGCCCGTACTGACAGTCATTCCGCTTCAGCTTTTGGCCTACCATACGGCTGTCCTGAAAGGGTGCGACGTGGACCAGCCCAGAAACCTGGCCAAGAGCGTTACCGTGGAATAGAGAGGACGCAACCATGAACCGTATCAGAAAAATCACCGCCGGGCTTCTGCTGTGCGCCGCCGCGGCCGCCCCGGCCCAGGTCTCATCTCAGGTAGACAGCCTGTTCTACCGCGGCGTGGACGCCTACAAGGAAACCCGCTACCAGGAGGCCCTTGGAACGCTGCGGTCGCTGGACCGGGTTTATCCGGAACACCAGCGCACCACGGCTTCGCTTCTTCTCCAGGGCAAAGCCCTGTACAAGCTGAAACGGTATGAACCGGCCGGGGAAGCGTTCACGCTGTTGATCAGCCGATTTCCCGAAAGCCGCTACGCCGGCGACGCCCGCTACGGGCTGGCCTGCGTGCACTACCGGCGGAACCGGTTTCGCGAGGCCGTGCTTCAGCTCATCGCCATCCGTGAAACGGAGGGCGAAGGCAAACTGGCGCAGAGGTCCGGGAGGCTTTCTTCGGGCATCGCGTTCAACCGGATGACGGCGGACGAATTGAAGGCCCTGCTGCGCGAGCTGACCACCGAAAACAGCAAGGCCGCCATCACCGTCGAACTCGCGCGGCAGAGGCTGGAAGACCACGACGCGACGGAATCACGGCAATTGCTGGAGGATTTTCTGCGGCTGCATCCGCGGAACGCCTACGCGGGCGAAATGAACCAGCTGCTGGGAAGGGCGGAGCGTCTGGGCAAGGGCGTGCAGAAGATCGGCGTGATTCTGCCGCTCACGGGGGCTCTCGCGGAGCAGGGGAAAAGCGTTCTGTCGGGAATTTCCTTCGCCGTGGGCCAGCACAACGAAAAAGGAACGATCAAGTTCGAGCTGGTCGTCAGGGATTCGGAAGGCCGCATGCTTCCGGCCGTCAAGGCCGCCCAGGAACTGTGCAAAAACGAGGACGTGGTCGCCGTGATCGGCGATCTCGAAAGCACGACCACGCTCGCGGCCGCCGCCGTGGCCCAGGAAAACGACGTGCCCTTTCTGGCGCCTTCGGCCATGGAAGACGGAATCGCCTCCATCGGGCCGTGCGTCTTTCAGCTGAACGGCAGCCTGGCGACGCGGGTCGAAAAGCTGGCCGATTATGCGGTGACGGCCCTGGGGCTGAAGCGTTTCGCCGTTCTCTATCCGGCCGACGATTACGGGCAGAGGATGCAGCGGGCTTTTTCAGACCAGATCGCGCGGCGCAGGGGCAAAATGCTGGCCGAGAAATGGTATTACGAAAACGCGGAGGACCTGGCGCCCCAATTCAGGGCGATCAGGGAAGCCGGTCTGAAGCAGATGATACAAGACACCGTTCTGATTCCCGAGAACGCGCCCAGGCGGATGACCCCGGCTTACGTGGACCGCATGACGAGGGAATTGGCCGATTCCACGTCCATCGAGGTCAACTCCATCGACGGTTTTTTCCTGCCCGTTTACAAAAGCAATATGGATATCGTGCTGGCGCAGCTGGCCTACCAGACTTTTCAGACGCAGGTGCTGGGGGGGACGTCGTGGGACGATCTGGACGTTCTCAAGTCGCATCAAGCCGCCGACGGGGCCGTCTTTTTTTCCGATTTCTACACCGACGCCTATTCGCCGCGCTTCAATGAATTCCGGAACGCCTACCGCAGGGCTAAAAATCTGGATCCCGGCAAGTGGGACGTGCTTGGGGCGGACGCCGCCCTTTTCTTAATCGACGCCGCCGGGTCCGTTCCGCTCACGCGCGGGGAATTGCGCCAAAAACTGGCCGGGATGGCTTCTTTCGACGGGTTGCACGGCCGGATGACCATGGATAAAAACCGCGTCAACACGTCCGTGACTTTGCTGCAATACAAAGAAGGGCGCATTTTCAAGATCCAGTAACACGCATGCTTTTTGAGAAAAAGAACGGTCTGTTCCTGGGGCGCTTCGGCGCGCTTTTCAGAAGCGAACGCGTCGACCAGGCGTTCGGCACCAGAAGGGGGGGAACGAGCGATTTCCCCTACGACTCGCTCAACCTGGGGCTGAACACCGGGGACGCCCCCGGACGGGTGGAAGAAAACCGGCTGCGCTTTTTCAACGCGTCGGGAGTCGAAGAAAACAGCCTTGTCATTCCGGGGCAGGCGCACGGAAGCGAAGTACGCGTGGCCGAATTTCCCGGCACGATCGAAGATGCGGATGCTTCGGTCACGGCCAGACCGGGGCTGGTTTTATCGGTGCAGGTGGCCGATTGCGTGTCCGTCTTTCTCGTCGATTCGGGCAAAAAAGCCGTCGGCCTGGCGCACGCCGGATGGAGGGGAACGGAAAAGTCCATCGCGGCGAAGACGGTCGGGAAAATGACCGGGGCGTTCGGCTGCAGCGGGCGCGACCTCGCGGCCTTCATCGGCCCGTCCATCGGCCCCTGCTGTTGCACGGTGGGGCCTGAGACGGCGTCCCTTTTCCCTTCCAGATACATCAACGGCAATAAACTCGATTTATGGCGCGCGAACGAAGACCAGCTTGTGGACGCCGGATTGCGCCGGGAGAACGTCATTCAGTCGCGCCTGTGCACGGTTTGCCACGGCGAATGGTTTTTTTCGCACAGGGCAAGCGGGGGAAAAACGGGGAGAATGGTGGGGATACTGTGGATTAAATAAGCTGCAGGTCGCGGGCTGCAAGTTACAAGTTCCAAGTTTCGAGTTCCGGACATGGGAATCGAAGATTTCAGATGTCAGAATAACGATCTCAGATTTTAAAAAGCGGCGCCAAACCAAAGTGACGTTTATATTCTCGGATACCAAGCACCCGGTACCTGCATTAAAAAAAGCCGATTCCGAAAAACGGAACCGGCTTTTTTCTTGAATGCCGCTTGTTTTTACAGATTGAGGAAATACCCCGCCATGATCATGAAATCGGGGGCGCCGTCGTCGAGGCCCAGGCCCAAAGCGCCGCGGACGCGGGCGCCGTTCGACAGCACGTGGTCCACGCCGCCGCTCAGCATCATGTACTCGACCTCGGTGATCATGAGCATTTCGCCCACGATGCTGGTCGTCTTGTTCAGCGGGTAAATCAGGCCGCCGCCGATGCGGAAACAGGTCTCGTGCTCGGTATCATCATCGTCCTTGGCGGACACTTTGGCAAAATCGTCCCAATCGAAATCGTCCAGATCGTCGGCATCCACGTCTCCGCCGCCCGCGACTTCGATGAAATCGAGGCCGGCATTGGCCGTGATGACCATGCCGCTGTTCAGCAATGTCCTGTACGCGCCGAAGAAGCCGAAATTCATGGCGCCGTAGCCGAGCTCTTCCTTGCCGATGGGAAGCGATATGCTTGCGCCGCCCGAGAAAATCTGCTTTTTATCCTGCTTGAAATTGTACTTGCCGTAAACGTCAAGATCGGTCAGTCCCGATTCGCCGTCGCCTTTTTCCGGTTTCATGTTCGCGAAATACAGTTCGGCACCGATGTCGAATTTCTTGCCCGCAGGAATGCCGCCCATTGCGCCGATATTCATATTGCTCCAGCCGTCGTAACTTGCATATCCAAATGTGGGCTGCACGAACGGGCTCTTCGCCACGGGTGCGTCATGGAAAAAAGACTGGAATAGATGCACGTCGGTCAGAGCGGATGAAGCGGGTTTGGCCGCCGGTTTGGCCGTTGTTTTGGCTTTTTGCGCGAATGCCGGGCACATGGCGATTAAAACCACGAGTAACATTGCCAATTTCTTCATTTCTGCCTCCTTGGTTGGATTGAATGGTCGCGGTAATTTATGAAGATTAAGGAATTATGTCAAGGTCTTTTTCCCGTATTGAATTTTTGGCTTGACAATGTGGCTTTATTTTCCCAAATTCCCACCGCGAGAAATTCCGGGGATAAACCGGATTATGGGGGGTGGAAGTCCGCCATTGATACGGAAAAGGACTTTTTACCCAAAATCTAATATATACTGTATTAAGGAGGTTGTAATGCGCAGAGTCACATCGATTTTGTTGCTTCTCATGGTTCCCGTCATGCTGATTTCAGCGGACAGGGATCCCGGCACCATGGCCGTCGGCATTCACGGCGGGATCGCCCTGCCCCAGGGTCCTGAATTTTTCAAGGAAAATTTCAACAACGGCATCGGGTTTGGCGGCGAATTCAGGTACAACATCAATCAGACTACCGCTTTGGGTCTGAGCTATACCATGCTTGCGTTCAAGGCGGATGCTGATAAATTCAAGAGTATGTACGAGAGCACGTATATGGGATTTGCAAAGCCCTCCGATGATACATACACGCTCGAAATCAATCCGGTCACCGTCAGTGTCATTTCGGCCAATCTGATCAAATACCTGACTCCCCCCGAAGCCTCGACGGGCTTTTTCGTCACTCTCGGCGGCGGGTATTACATTTCGAAGAGTCCGGAAGTGAAAATATCTTCCGGCGATTACAGCGAAATCCTGGCAAAGTCGGAATCTGAAAGCGATTTCGGGATCAACGGAGGGCTCGGCGTCGAATTCAAGATCAGCGAGAGAATGACTTTTTATGCCGTGGGCGAATACCACTATGTATTCTCCGAAGCCGACGACGAAGACAACGGCGGCATGGCCAAGAGCATGGCCGACGAAGATGACTCAGACGGCAAGACCAAGGTCATCAGCATCATGGGCGGCATCCGGTACGCGCTGGGCCAATAGCCGGTCCTGATCTTCATAAATGAGAGGTCCGCACGGGGTGCGGGCCTCCGTTCATCGTTCCATTCACTCAACTGGAGGAACCATTCATGAAAAAGACCGCCATTCTGCTGGTTCTGGCCCTGGCCGGGTCGGGATTCGCGCAGACGTTCTGCACCGATCAGGGAAGCATGGAACTGGCCGGAAGCATCGCATTCACCAAGTCGTCCGGCGACCTGTATGAGAACGCCGACGGCGACGGCAGCACCTCGTTCGCCATCAATCCGGCGGTCGGGTATTTCGTCATTCCCGGCCTCGAGATCGGCGGACAGCTGCTCATTGCGAAGGAGTCCCAGGGCGACAACAGCAGCTCACAATTCGGCATCGGGCCGGGGTTCACCTATTACATCGGCGGCGCCCAGAAGAAAACGATGTACCCCTTCTTGACGGCGACATTCATGATCACCAGCACCACGCACAAATCGACCTATTCTGAAATAATGCTCGCCAAAGCGGCCGGCACAAGCGAGTCGAAGTACAGCGGCACCTCGATCGAACTGGGCGGCGGCGTCCTGAAAATGCTCTCGAAAGCCGTCGGCCTCAACGTCCAGGTGACGTATGCCATGAACGGCTCGAAACACGAAGACGCCGACGAGGCGACCAAGGGCAACGAGCTTTCGATCTGGGCCGGAATTTCAGCGTTTATTTTCTAGTCTTCCGGCTGCCGGTTGACGCGTTCAAAGGCCCCGCGGTTCACGCGGGGCCTTTTTTTGTTTTGCTTATTGTGCTGAAAGAAATTATATTGTACCGAACTTTCCCTGCCAACCAACGCAAAGGCCCCTTCATGCGCCACCGAATGTTTTTCCTTTTCGCTTCACTGGCCTGCGCGGCGTTTGTTTCATCCGCGCATGCCCAGGGTTCGGAATCCCGGGCGAGATGGGGCATTTCCGCGCAGCTCGACGTGAATGTTCCCCTGATGCCGGAACCTTTTTCAGGATACTGGACCACCTCGGCCGGAACGGGGCTTGACCTGGCCTGGTTTGCGGGAAAAAGGGTCGGGATATTCCTCGGAGCGCATTATGATCCTTTTCTGATAGACAAGGAGGAATGGACGGGGAAACTCGAGCCGAAACTCGAGGGAGCGGCCCGTCTCGGTTTTGACAGGGGAACGGCGCGGCTTTATTCGGGTTCTCTGGGAATGAAATTCTGTTTTCCGTTCGAAGACAGGCCCTTTTCTTTTTTCATGCGGTTTTCGGGAGATTACGCCTACTGGTACCAGCAGAAAATAAAGGCCGTCTATACCTTCCCGGCGAGAATCGTGGAAATGGAAGAGAAACTGGGCCAGTCGCAGTTCATCTACGGCGGACGCGCGGGTCTGGGAGCCGAGGTGAGGCTGAACCGCCGGTGGGGGCTGGCGCTTGAAACGGCATTCAGGTATTTCACCACGGTCAAGGATCCGTCGCCGCCATCAGACCTTTTGATTCTTTCCATGATTCAGCCCGGTCAAACGGGCAAGGGATTCGTCTCGGTCACGACGGAACTGGTTTATTACTTCGGATTCACCAATAAATAAAGTGACAAGTTTCAAGTTACAGGTTGCAGGTGAAAGAAGGCATGAGAATTATTTCAACTGGTCACTTGCAACCTGCCCCGTGTCACTTATAAAGAGTATGCCGTTTTCATGAAATACCAGGACATCCAGAGGGACATTGAGGCGGGGAAGCTGGCCGCTTGTTTTTTTTTCTCCGGCCAGGAAACCTATTGTATCGATACACTGACGGCCCTGATCATCAAAAAAGCGGTTGTTCCCGAGACGCGCGACTTCAACTGCGACGTGCTGCAGGCCGAAGAGGCGGACATCAGCCAGGTTCTGGCCGCGGCCGCGTCCTTTCCCATGATGGCCGAAAGACGACTCGTCGTCCTGAAAAACATACAGCGGCTGTCGCCTGCCGAAAAGGACTCGCTTCTGGCATACGTCAAGCGCCCGTGTGACACCACGTGCCTCGTTCTCACCGCAGGCAAGATAGACGGAAGACAGTCGTTTTACAAGTCCCTCGCGCTGAACGCCGTCTCGGCCGACTTCAAGCCGCTTCGCGAATATGAGGCCGTTCCCTGGGTCGAGTCGCTCTTCCAGGGCAGGGGCGTCCGCATTTCGCGCGAGGCGGCGAGATTGATGATGGCCATTACCGGCTCTTCGTTGTGGAATCTGACCAACGAAGCCGAGAAGATGCTCACCTACTGCTGGGGCAAAAAGGACATCCAGGTCGACGACGTCAACGCGGTGGCGGGATATTCACGGAAATACAACACCTGGGATTTGACCGATTCGGTCGGGCGCAGGCAATTCGGCCGGGCCGTGGATGTGCTGCAACGGCTCATGCAGGAGAAGGCGTCCGCTCCGGGATTGATCATGGCGCTGGCGGAGCGCATCGCCCTGCTGACGCGCATCAGGGCGAGGCTTGACAAAAAGGAGCCGTCCGACGGAATCAGCGCCTCTCTGGGGTTAAATCCGTACGCGGCAAAAATGATTCTTGAACAGGCGGGCTGCCACACGGCCGCGGAACTGGAGGCGGCCGGCCTTTCGCTGCTCCGGGCCGACGAGGGAATCAAGACGGGCGCGCTCGACCCCCTTCTGGCCGTGACGATGGCCGTGCACGATATGGTCTGCGGAGGCGAACGCGGGCGCTTTTTTTCGTAAACAT
>JBFZEN010000217.1:0-6759 GCA_041306805.1 bacterium | reverse complement strand
ACGTTTATCATATATAATTCAACTCAACGGAGGAGGATCATCTCATGAGAAAAAGTCGGTTGTTGTGGATTGCAGCCGTCGCAATCCTGCACGGATTGGCACAACCACCGGCCTGGTGCGGCACCACGGGCAAGATCGCCGGCCAGGTGACGGACAAATCAACGGGTGAGGCGTACTTCGGTGCGAACATCATCGTGGCAGGCACCACGCTGGGTGCCTCGACCGACGCCAACGGCAATTTCACCATTTTGCAGGTTCCTCCCGGCGAATATTCCGTCCAGGTGCGGGCGCTGGGTTACAAGTCGGTCACCGTGACGGACGTCCGGATCCGCATCGACCAGACAGCCTCGGTGAACTTCAATCTTGAATCAGAAGCCATTCAGGGCGAGGGCGTCACCGTTACGGTCAAGCGCGAAGTGGTCAAACAGGACGTGGCCACGAGCGTGGCCTCGATTTCAGGGCAGGAAATTTCCGTTCTGCCCATGAACACCGTCAGCGAGGTGGCCGGCCTGCAGGCGGGCATCCAGGAGGGCCGGGACGGTTTGATTATCCGCGGCGGCGGCGCCGACGAGGCCCTGTTCCAGGTCGACGGCATCACGCTGCGCGACCCGCGCAACAACAAGCCGATCACGGGCATCGCGCTGTCCGCCATCCAGGAAGTCTCCATCGAGCGCGGCGGATTCAACGCCGAATACGGCCAGGTGCGGTCGGGTCTGGTCAACGTCGTGACCCAGGAGGGCGGCAAGGACGGCTATTCGGGCTCGGCCAGCTTCAAATTCAGCCCGCCCCAAGCCAAGCATTTTGGCATCTCCGTTTTCGACCAAAACTCCATGTGGCTCCGTCCCTATCTCGATGAGGACGTGTGCTGGGCCGGCACGGCCAACGGCACGTGGGACAAGTACACCCAGCAGCAGTACCCCACCTTCATCGGATGGAACGCCGTTTCGGCGAAACTGCTCGGCGACGACGATCCGGCCAACGACCTGACTTCCGCCGCGGCTCAGCGCCTGTTCCAGTGGCAACACCGCCGCAGGCCGGTCACGGACCAGCCCGATTACAGCGGCGACGCCGGTTTCGGCGGTCCGGTTCCCTTCATCGGGAAACAGTTGGGCAATATGCGGTTTTTCACCAGCTACCGCACCGAGCGTGAGATGCTCCTGATCCCCCTCTCCCGCGAGGACTACAGGGACTACGACTGGTCCCTCCGCCTGACGTCCGACATCAATGCGAACACCAAACTGAAACTCTCCGGACTGCTCGGAAAAAGCTACAACGTGGCCATCAACGCCTCGGACATCAGCTATTACGGCACCGGCTTCGGCATCTCGGGCGTTCCCTTCTGGAATCCGTCGAATTACATGCGCTCGCCCCTCGAAATCGCCCGGATCACCAACGAACAGCGGTCGGGCCGCATATTCTCCGATTCCTGGTATTGCCCGGCCGTGGTCGACTACTTTTCGGTCGCCGGGCAGTACACGCACGCCTTCTCCCCGAAAACATTCTACGACATCCGGGTCGAGCACCTGAACCGCAAGTACAACAGCGAACCCGTCTACGGGCGCGACAAGACGAAAGACTTCGAACTGCTCCCCGGCCTGTTCGTCGACGAGGCCCCGTTCGGATTCGATTCGGCCCCCGAAACGGGAATCGGCGACGGCATGTTCTTCGGCGGGCACACCAGCACGGTGCGCGATTCGAGCCGCGTCTGGACCACGTCGGTCCGGGCCGACCTCACCAGCCAGGTCAATTTTTCGAACCTCGTCAAGACGGGAATCGAACTCGACGTCTCGCGGCTTGAATTCAATTACGGAACCCTCAACTATTTCGTGGGCGGGCGCACCTGGGTCAACCAGTTGAACAAACCCGTGCGCGGCGCGTTCTACATCCAGGACAAGCTCGAGACCAAGGGGTTCATCGTCAATGCGGGCCTCCGCCTCGACTATTCGAATTCGAACACGGACTGGATCGAAGCCAGCGTCTTCGACAAGGGCTATTTCTCAACCGACTACAGCCCGTCGGCCGATTACACCATGAAGAAAACCAAGGCGCAGTGGTCGCTCTCGCCGCGCCTTTCCATTTCGCATCCCATCACCGAGAGTTCGAAGCTGTTCTTCAACTACGGCCACTTCAAGCAGCTGCCGGCCTACGAGCAGCTGTTCCTCATGGGCCGCGGCTCCACAGGCCAGGCGAGCACCGTCGGCGACCCCAACCTGATTCTCTCGAAGACGGTCTCGTACGAACTGGGGTACGACCACTCGCTTTTCGACAATTTCCTGATTCAGGCGGCCGCCTATTACCACGACATCCAGGACCAGCCGACCTATGTGCGCTACATCAGCGCCGACAGCCGGGCCAATTACTACCAGTACACGAACCAGAGTTACGCCGACATCCGGGGGTTCGAACTCAGCTTGAGGAAGTCGACGGGGCGCTGGTGGACGGCCTTTGCCAACTTCACCTATGAAGTGACCAGCTCCGGCGTGTTCGGCTACACCTTCATGTACCAGAACCTGGCCCAGCAGGCCATATGGCTCAGGGAAAACAGGGACCTGCTGCAGCAGAACCGTCCGATTCCCGCCCCCTACGCGCGCACGCATTTCTCGCTGCATACGCCCGGCGATTTCGGCCCGAAGTGGACCGGCGTCAATCCGCTGGCCGACTGGGCCCTCACGCTCATTGGCGACTGGCGCGCCGGCGGGTATTACACCTGGAACGAAAAGAACGTCATCGGCGTGTCGCAGAACGTGAAAATCGCCGACTTCACCAACATGAGCCTCAGGCTGAACAAGACGGTCGGCTTCAAGCGGTTCAAGGCCACGATGTTCGTCGAGGTCGAGAACCTGTTCAACACCAAGTACCTCTCGGGCGCGGGCTTCTACGACGCCCTTGACCAGAACGCGTACATGCAGTCGCTGCACCTGCCCAAGAACAACGCCTACGGCAACATGACCGGCGATGACAAGGTCGGCGACTACCGGAAATCAGGCGAGTTCCAGCCCATGATGGAAATCGGGGACGTCGCCGCCTACACGAATCCGGACCCGCTGGTCATCTACCGCGAGTCCACCACGGGCCGCTACATGCAGTTCGCGGAGGGCGCCTGGGCGGAAACGCCGAACGATAGAATACAGGAAATTCTCGACAACAAGTCGTATATCGACATGCCGAACAACTCCTCGTTCAACTTTCTGAATCCGAGGCAGATTTTCTTCGGCATCCGCACTTCCTTCGACCTGCGTTAGAACGGATCAACCCTTTGAAGCTTGATTAAAAAAAAGGAAAAAACATGAAACGATTACACACATTGGCCAACCCCGTCCGTATGCTGTTGTGGGCCTTTGCGGCAGCGGCGGTGTTGCAAATTTACGTTCCGAACGCCCGCGGCCAGGCGCGCCAGGTCAGCCTCGGCGTCAAGTACCTGAACGTCGCCGACCTGCAAAGCTCCTTCGCCATCGAGGGTGCGGAATTCGAAATGCACCGGACGGGGTCGGGCCTGTCCCTTGACCAGATCGACGGTTTGCGCATGCCCTCCCAGTACCAGTACCAGGACGTGCTCTGCGCCAAGGGCATGTGGATCGGCACCACGAATTTCGCCGACCCCGTGGCGAACAAGACCTTTCCGTACAAGGTGGTCTGCGCCGGTCCGCGCAACGCCTTTCCCCAGACCGAAATCATGCCCGTGGTGTTCCAACTCATCGGGCGGTTCAACACGCCCGAGGTGTACGTGGACGGTGCCGACGGCTCCACCATCGGCCTGAACGATCCGCTTGACGCGATCGACGAAAGCATGCCGGCCGACCGGATGATCTATCACGTCCTGCACTCCTCGATCGGCGTCACGGTCACGCGCAAGGCGCTCTCTTTCGTGCAGCAGAACCACGGCAATTACTTCATCTACGAATACAAGCTGAAGAACACCGGCGTCATCGACCTCAAGGGCACCAAGCTCGACCCCCCGCGCAAACTCACGGGCGTCATCCTTTTCTTCGTGCACCGATACGCGATTCCAAACGAGGCGAATCGACTGGGATTCAGCGTGAATGCACAGGTCAACTATGGAAAAAACACAATCAACGAGGTGGTCGGCACGAATCCCGCTGCCAGCGACTTCAAGTACCGCGCCATCTATTCATACTACGGATCGCATTCGGCGTCGGCCAGCCTGAACCTCGACGACTTCGGCGCGCCGAATTACATGAACGGGGGCCTTCTGGCCGCCGCGCGCATGGTCGGCATCGTGACGCTGCACGCCGACAAATCGGCCGCGGACAAGTCTGACGATGTGTACCAGCCCAGAAGCACGCCGTTCATCGGCTCCGACACCGGGCCTCACGCCCCCAGCCAGTACGATGCCGATCTCATGAGCCAGAAATACGTGGATTACATGAACGCAGGGCATCCGCCCAAGACGCACGCCGAGCTCGTCGGCAATACCTACGCGGACCAGTACGGCAGCGACGCGGGCGGCTATTCCCAATGCCAGGGATACGGCCCCTACGATCTGGCGCCCGGCGACAGCATCACCGTCATCCAGGCCGAGTCTGTGGCGGGCCTTTCGCGAGAGAAAAACCTCGCGGTCGGCAAGGTCTGGTTCGACCACTGGACGAACAAGACGTCGGACCCCATGACCCTGCCCACTGGCTCCACCACCACCGACTACGACGCGTACAAGAACGCCTGGGTATGGACGGCCAAGGACTCGCTGTTCAAGGCCTTCGACATGGCCATGCGCAATTACAAGGCCGGTTACCAGATTCCCCAGCCGCCTCCCCCGCCGAGCAAGTTCGTCGTGACTTCAGGCGGCGACCGGATCATATTGACCTGGGCCGACAATCCCAAATCGGATCCGCATTTCAACGGGTACCGCGTCTACCGGGCCGTCGGCAAACCCGACACCACGTACCAGATGATCTTCGAATGCAGCGCGTCGAACGCGGTGAACACCTTCGAAGACACCACGCCCCAACGCGGCATCAACCACTACTATTATGTGGTAAGCAAGGACGATGGCACCCAGAACGATCTGAAGCCGGGCTTAGCGCTCGAAAGCAGCAAGTCCTCCAACATGACAAACCTGCCCGCCTTCCTGAGAAGAATGTCCACGAATACGCTCGACGAAATCGCGGTCGTTCCCAACCCTTACCACATCAACGCGGCGGCCATCCAGTTCGGGATCAACCAGCCCGACCAGATCAGCTTCTTCAACCTGCCGCCGAAATGCACCATTCGCATATTCACCGAACGGGGCGATCTCGTGAAGACCCTCTACCACACCAATTCCAGCGGCGACGAAAGCTGGGATTCGACCACCGAATACCAGCAGCTGGTCGTCAGCGGATTGTACATCGCCCATTTCGAGGTCACCGAAGACGTGGTGGACCCGGGCACGAACCAGGTCGTCCTTTCCAAGGGCGACAAGACGTACCGTAAATTTATCATTATCCGATAAGCGGGGAATGAAAACATGAGAAAACAAAACGCGTTTTTGATAGCGGGGCTGTCCGCGGCGATCATCCTGGCGTCGAACAGTCCGGCAGCCAACAGAAAAATCGCACAGACGGGGTTCCAGTTCCTGAGCGTCAGCTCGGACGGCAGGGCGTCGGCCCTCTCCGGCGCCGTGACGGCGCTTGAGATGAAATCGGGTTCCCTGTTCTATAACCCCGCGGGCATGGCGTACATGCCCGGCCTCTTTGACGTGGCCGTCAGCGACAACGGGTTCATCGCCGACATCCACTACAACACGCTGTCCCTGGCCCTTCGGCCCTTCCAGGGAAAGTACGGCGTCGTCGGCGTCAGCGTGCAGGCGGTCGATTACGGGGACGTCCAGGGCACCATGGTCAGCAACACCGACGCCGGTTTCATCAAGACCGAGATGCTGCAGCCTTCGTCGCGGGCCGTCGGCCTTGGCTACGCCAAGGCCCTCTCGGACCGTTTCGCCGTCGGCGGGCAGGTCAAATACGTCACCCAGGACCTCGGCTGGAGCAGCGTGCCCGTATCAGCCGAGGCGAACGCCGACACGGCCCGGTCCGAGAACGAGCTGTCGCCCCTGGCTTTCGATTTCGGGACGCAATTCAAGACCGGAATCAAGAGCCTGGTGTTCGGCATGTCCATCCGCAACTTCTCGAAAGAGATCAAATTTGCACGCGAGGGATTCCAGCTGCCCCTGCTCTTCGTCATGGGCGTCTCGATGGATCTGATGGACGTGCTGCCCAAATCCGAGATGAAGCAATCGCTGATGGCGTCCATCGACGCCACGCACGACCGTTCGCACACGTCCAAGGGTGCCGAACACATTTTGATCGGGCTCGATTACAGGCTGATGGACATGCTGTCCGTCCGGGGAGGATACGCGAGCGGCGAAGACCTGAGCGGTTTTTCGTTCGGAATCGGCGTCAGCCGTTTCGGCGTCTCCCTCGACTACGCCTATACGCCGTACGACTATTTCGACGCCGTTCAGCGTGTGACGGCGCGCATTTCCATGTAAGCCGAGAGGCAAGGAGAATTCGATATGAACCTGAAACGTTTTTTCAAGGCCCTGCTCATGCTTTCCGCGGCGGCGGGCCTGGTGTGGATCGCGGCGGGGTGCGAGTACACCGACTCGAATCCCATCTGGAATCCAAACGCCGACCTGGGCGTTTTTCCCGCCATCAAGGCCATGAATCCGGCCAACCGCGCCGTAGCCGGCGTGATGGAAATCGCCATCAAGGGGCAGGGATTCTCGAACACCGCTTCGAAGAATACCGTGTATTTCGGCACCCT
>JBFZEN010000216.1:0-5162 GCA_041306805.1 bacterium | reverse complement strand
GGCAGATATTGGGCAAGGACGAAACACATTCGAGAAGCCCGTCGTCCATATCCTCGGGATCGAGTGAGCTGAGGCGGATGCGCCCGCATCCCTCGATCAGGGCGACGGTCCTGACCAGGGCGGCCAGCCGCGGAAGGCCGTTTTTTTCCTTGCCGTAATCGCCTATATGCGTGCCCGTGAGGACGATTTCGCGGAATCCGCCCCCGGTGAAAGACTGCGCCTGTTTGACGATGGTTTCAATGGGAATACTGAAGGACGGTCCGCGCGCCCGGGGAACGATGCAATAGGCGCAAGCCCGGCTGCATCCGCTCTGGATTTTCAGGAAAGCCCTCGTATGCTCGCCCGCGGCTCCGCCTTCTGTTTTGAGGCCGGTCTGGGCGCTATTTGCCGCTAAGGATACCGCCACCAGCGGAACGGCGCGTTTTCCCGGCCCGGGGAAATGATCGAAGAGGGCGAACTTATCGTATGTGCCGAACACGTAATCAACACCGCCGAGTCCCTGGACTTCGCCGGGCTCGACCTGGGTATAAGAGCCGACGACAACCATGGTGGTTTCGGGGAACAGCCCGAGGATGTGTTTGACCGCCTGCCTGCATTTGGAATCGCTCCGCGACGTCACGGTGCACGTGTTCAGGACCGCCACGTCCGCCTGCTCTCCCCAGGGAACGGTCAGGTATCCCCGTTCTTTGAACTGTTCCTGAAGCGAAGCGGTCTCGGCCTGGTTCAATTTGCAGCCCAGGGTGTGGAAGCAGACCGTAGGCATGGGATGATGACTTTCAAGTTAAAAGCCAATTTGTATTTTTAATTCATTCCATATCATGTTTCGCGGACAAATACAAAGGAGCCGGACGTTGCGGCCCGGCTCCCTGGTATTGATTCAAGCGGTGCTCCAGCAATCGGATCAATCAGGCGCCGGGCGTTTCCGCACCCTCAGGGGCCGCAGGTTCCGGCCTGTCTGTTTCATTCTCCGGTTCCGGAGCGGGTTCGGGAGCGGTTTCGTCCTTGGCCTTCTTGGCGGAAGCCTTCTTGGCGGGTTTCTTCTTTTCTTCCTTCTCCGCCTTTTCTTCCTTGTCCGCTTTCTTTTCCTGCAGGCTTTCACCCGCCATTTCGGCCATGGTCACAGCCTCTGCCGGCTTGGTGTAGGCCGCCATGTCGGTCGGCTCCGCTTCCGTCTGCTTGCCTTTTTCCATTTCAAGCATCTTCTTGCGCGAAAGCACGACGCGTTTGTTCTCTTTGTCGAACTCGATCACGGCGAGCTCGATGCTGTCGCCTTCCTTCATGCTCTGGGCCACCTTGGCCATCGATGATTCCGCCATCTGTGAGATGGGCACGAAGCCCTCGAGCCCCAGCGGCAGTTCGACCACCATGCCCTTTTCGATCAGGCGCAGCACCTTGGCCTGTGTCACGACCCCGACCTGGTAGGCGGTTTCGAACTCGGCCCACGGGTCGTCCATCATCTGCTTGTACCCCAGCGACAGGCGCCGTTCGTCCTTGTTGACGTCCAGCACGACGATTTCGACGTCCTGCCCCTTCTTCATCATTTCGCTGGGGTGTTTCAGCTTCTTGGTCCAGCTCAGGTCCGAGATGTGGATCAGGCCGTCGATGCCGTCCTCCATTTCGACGAACACGCCGAAATTGGTCATGTTTCTCACGCGGCCTTTGTGCTTCGATCCGACGGGGTATTTCGCCAGAATGTGCTCCCAGGGATCCTGGGTGAGCTGTTTGATGCCGAGTGAAATGCGCTTCCTGTCCTTTTCAAGGTTGAGCACCTTCACGTCGATCATATCGCCCACGTTCAGCAGCTTGGAGGGATGGACGACGTTCCGTGTCCACGACATTTCGGACACGTGGATCAGGCCTTCCACGCCCTTCTCCAGTTCGATGAAGGCGCCGTAATCGGCGATGGAAACAACCTTGCCCTTGATGATGCTGCCTTCGGGATATTTCTTGTCGATGTTCTCCCAGGGGTGGGGCTGAAGCTGCTTCATTCCGAGTGAAATGCGGTCCTTCTGCTCGTTGAAGTCGAGCACCACGACCTTGATGCGTTCGTCCAGTTTAACCACTTCCGAGGGATGGTTGATGCGGCCCCACGACAGGTCGTTGATGTGCAGCAGGCCGTCCACACCGCCGAGGTCGACGAACACGCCGAAATCGGTGATGTTCTTGACGCTGCCTTCGCGCACCTGGCCTTTCTCGAGTTCCACGAGGATCTGCTTTCTCTGTTCGGCCATGCTCTCCTCGAGCAGCGATCGGCGTGAAACCACGATGTTTTTCCGCAGTTTGTTGACCTTGACGATCTTGAAATCGAAGGTCTGGCCGATCAGCGCGTCGAAATCGCGTATGGGCTTGACGTCGATCTGCGAACCCGGCAGAAAGGCGTCCACGCCCATCAGGTCGACCACGATGCCGCCCTTGATCCGGCGCATGCACCGTCCCTTGATCGTGGAACCCTGGTCGTGGATCTGGATGACCCTGTCCCACACCTGGACGAAATCGGCCTTCTTTTTCGACAGAATGAGCTGGCCGTCCTGGTTCTCGATCGAGTCCAGGAAAACCTCCACCTTGTCGCCGACCTTGACCTCGGGGGGCATGCCGAATTCCTCGAGAGGAATGGTGCCTTCCGATTTGAAGCCGATGTCTACCACGACCTCCTGATTGGCGATCGCAAGCACCCTGCCCGTGACGATTTGCCCCTCGTCGATGTCCTTCAACGTCCGGCAATACAGGTCGCTGAACTTCTGGAAATCATCATCGGAGTATTCGGCACCGTTTGCGAACCGGATTCCTCGATCACCTCCTTTGCTGGACTGAACCGACCCGGTCTCTTCGGTCATTCCGGTTTGTTTTGATTTTTCCGCATCCACCATAAAAATGGTCCTCCTTTTTTATTTTTTAACCCTTTCGGGTTAATTAATCCTTTTGGATTTTTTTTATCTTTGATGTTCTCGAGAAACAGGCGCATCTCTTCGAGTTGCCACCGCGGCGTCGACGCCCCTCCGGAAATGCCGACGCGGATTTGGCCCCGCAGCAGGCCGTTCCGGATCTCCTCCGGACCTTCGACGAGCACGCTGTTCTTGTTTACCGCTTTGGCCGTCTGGAACAGCAGCTTTCCGTTCGACGAATTCTTGCCGCCGACGAATACGAGCGCGTCCTGCCCGCGGGCGAATGCGCTGACGTCGCTCTGGCGGATCTTGAGAAACCGGCATGTCGTATCTGCTATTTTCAGGCCGGACAGACGGCCCGACAGAATGCGCCTGATATCGGCGAACACCACGGGGTCCACCGTGGTCTGCGCCAGAAGAAAGCTTCTCTCGTCGAAATCCTGCTTTCGCGCCTCTTCCGCGCTCGACACCACCACGGCCCGGTTGTCTGAACGGGCTGCCAGCCCCACCACTTCGGGATGCTCCCGGTTTCCGGCGATGATGATGCGCCAGCCTTCACGGACGTGCTGCTCCACGAGCTGCTGTGAATGCCTGACAATGGGGCAGGTGGCGTCCACGACGTGCATGTTCGCCGCCAGAATCCGGTCCAGAACGTCTCTCTGTTCGCCGTGCGCGCGCACCAGAAAATATTTATCATTGTAGAGTCGGCGCTTGGCCTTTTCGGCGAGGTACTCGGGATTCACCCGCTTGAGCCCGAGGCTTTCCAGTCGTTCCACTTCCCGACGGTTGTGAATGAGCTGACCGTAGGCATACAGCGGCCCCCCCCGCCTCAGCGCGTCTTCCGCAAGAGCGATGGCCCGTTCCACGCCAGGACAGGGCCTGGCTTTCAATTCAATCGTGATGGGCATCGCGCAATTCCTTTATGCGGTTCATGATCTCCGACCCAATTCTCGCGTACAGGTATTTGGATGGAATCCGTAGTTTCAGGAACGGTTCAATGTCGAGCGGCTCTCCGAACCGGACCACCACGCGCCTGCGCCAGAGATGCGGCCAGATCCGGAACGTACCCGAGACGTGGACCGGAATCACGCGGGCGTGGTTCTTGACGGCCAGCATGGCCGCGCCCCGCTTGCCTTCCTGAATTTCTCCGCTTTTGCTCCGTGTTCCTTCGGGAAAAAGGAGCAGCGCCCGGCCGGCCTGCAGTGCCGCGATCGCCGCCAACAGGGCTCTCCGGTCGGCCGCGTGCCTGCGTATGGGAATGGCGTTGACGCGGCGCAGCATGAAAGACAGGATGGGCACACGAAACAATTCGACTTTCGCCAGAAAACTCATCTGGCGCGGCGCTGCAGCCGCCACGACCAGGGGGTCGAAATTGGATACGTGGTTCGCAGCCACGATGACCGCCCCCGTCGGGGGAAGCCGTTCGGCGTTTTGTATTTGAAGTCCCAGCACGCACTTCAAAAAGGGCATGACGGTGGTTTTAACGCATGAGTAAAGCCTGTTGTGCTCCGGATCGCGGCTCATCGGATCTCCAGCCTCTCTGCGATGAATTGAACCTGTTCATCCACGCTCAAAACCGACGTATCGAGGGTCACGGCATCCCGTGCCGGGGCCAGCGGGCTGTTCTCGCGCGTGCTGTCACGCCTGTCTCGCCTGGTGATCTCGTTCATCAACTCGTTCAATCCGATCGACACGCCCTGTCTGGCCATGTCCTTCTGCCGGCGGGCGGCCCGCTCTTCGACCGAGGCCGTCATGAATATTTTCAGGTCGGCGCCCGGAAACACGATCGTCCCCATATCCCTGCCCTCGGCGACCACGTTTTTCCCTTCGGCAATCAGCCTCTGGAGCCGGACCATGGCGTTTCGCACGTCGGGCACCTCGCAGACGGGGCCGATGGCCCTGTCCACCTCGGGCGTCCGGATCAGGCCGGTCACGTCCTCGCCGTCGACATACACCTGCGTGCCGTCGGTTGCCGGAACCAGCCGTACGGCGGTCCGCTGCGCCATTCTTCCGATGGCCGCCGCATCGTTCAGCGGTATCTTCTCTTTGAGCACCTTCACCGTGACCGCCCTGTACATGGCTCCGGTATCCAGAAAAAGCCACCCCAGCTTCTGGGCCAGCAGCCTGGCCGTCGTGCTTTTACCCGAAGCCGCGGGTCCGTCGATGGTGACGATGCGGCCTTTTTGTTTTTCTTCACCCGGTGCTTTCATTTTTGAACGGCGGCCTTGCCGCCCTGTATAAAAAGTTCCGGATCCGTTTTTATTCCGTTTTTCAGTTTGT
>JBFZEN010000215.1:0-8893 GCA_041306805.1 bacterium | reverse complement strand
TTTTTCAATCCCCACGGCTTGAGCGTATCCGCCGAGGTCAGCCTGCCTGAAGGCGTTCCATAGGGAATCCAGACGCTTCTCTTTCTGAACCGCGCCTCGTAATATTCCTGCACCGACCTCGCGTCGGTGACCACGCACTGGGGAATGACCGTGGCCATGATCTCGGAAACGCGGTATACCGCCTTGCCGAACGCGTTCCATTTGGCCCGCTTCCATTCCATGCCGTCCACGTTGAGCACCACCTTCTTTCCCGCGATGCGGGGAAGCAGCGTGCTGAAGGCGTTGGCGCTGTTGCAGTAGAAGTACACGTCGTACCGGCGGAACAGGGCGTGCAGGGTGCATACCAGCGTGTGAACGGGCGTGTCGAGGTATTTGTGCATCACGTTCGGCAAAACGACGAGCCTGACCCCCCGGTATGTTTTGTCCTGCGTCCGGATGTAGTTGGACCTTCCGTACACCGTCACGTCGTGCCCCCTTTCGGCGAGGCGGACGGACAGCTGTTCGGCGAAGGTTTCGAATCCGCCGTAGCCGGCGGGTATGCCCCTCGTCCCCAGAAGCGCGATGCGGATTTTCGATTTGCCGTTTTTCATGTTCACCATTCTACGGTAAAACCGTTTCGCCATGCGCCCCGGCCGGTTTCGGACGGGACCGGAAAAAACCGGTCAGCTCCTCTTTCTTGACCTCTCCAAGGGCCATGAGAACCAGTCCGTACAGCGCCGCGGCCACCGCGCAGACCGCAACCAGGCGCAGGCCGCGGGCAGGCACGAAAAGGCCGGCTGCCAGCGGAATCAGCGAGGCCAGGGCGATACGCGAAAGCGGTTTCAGGCTCATGGTGAAACCGGTGGTCTTTTGCACAATGAGGCCCGACGCCAGGGCTCCGGCTCCGGCCGCGGCCGTCGTGGCCAGCGCGCCTCCGGCTATTCCCAGCCGGGGAATCAGCGCGGCGTTCAGGACCACGTCAAGCGCCACCGCGCCGGAGGTCAGCGCGAAGGAAACAGCCGGCCTGCCGCCCGCGTTGATGACCGCGGTCAGCACCACGAGAAAGGCGAGAAATACCATGCCCCATATCAGTATGCCGAGTACGGCCTGCCCGGATGCGTACTCCGGCGGGAAGAGCAGGGCCATGCATTCCCGCCTGTACGCCGTGGCCAGCACGGCGATGGGCAAGGCCATCATGCACAGAAACCGCATGGCCTGTGCGATGGTGCTTTGCACCTTCTGGATCCGCCCGGCGGCCGAGGCCGCTGAAACGGCGGAAAGCACGGTGGCCGAAAGGCCGAACACGAGAAAATAAGGGATCCGGGCGATCTGGGAGGATACCGTGTAAACCGCGCCCTCCCCCCGGCCCAGCATCCGGTTGATGAACCACAGGTCGATGGATAAAAGCAGGCTGACGGCCAGCGAGTAGAGTACCGAGGGCAACGCGAACCGGATCAGGGGACGGGCATCGAAGGCCCGGATCTTCGGGGCCGAGCGGATATAGAACATCCCGGCAAGCATTCCCACGGCCGCCCCGGCGGCGTTGCCCCAGAAGGCCCAGACCAGGCCGTGTCCGAGGGACAGGAACAGGATGACGCATCCCAGCTTGCCGAAGGCGAAGACCGTTAAAATGACGGCCTGCCTGCCGAAACGCCCCAGACCGTTCTGAAACGACGCGAAGAGGTGGAGGAATCCGTACAAAAAGATGTTCAGAAAGGCTATCCTGAAATAAAAAGTCAGGTGGCCGTCCTGAAAAAGCCCTGCCAGAAGGGGCGAAAAAAAATATGCCGCGATGTACAGGGCGGCGGCCGCCGCGGCCTGGATGCCGGCTCCCGACTTTAAAATCGCGTACGCCTGTTTCGGACGCGCCGCCGTGAATTTTTGAACGGCGACCGGAAGGCCGTTGATCACCACGATTTCAAGCCACACCAGCACCGACATCACCAGTCCGTAGTCGCCGAGCGTTTCCCTCGCGAGAATCCGTGCCAGAACCAAGGTAAGGCCGTACCCCGTGACAAGAACCACGGCCCAGGCCAGAACCAGAAAAACCGTTCCCTTTCTCAAATCCATTCCGAAGTTCAGTCTCCGCGGTCCCAGTGATAGACAAGGACGGTTTCGTTTGACGTCCGCATCGGCGTTCCAAGACGGTTCTGGATGAACGCCTTCACGGATGCCGGGATGTAATTATCGTTTTCAAGGTGGAATTGGGACACAACGAGCCATCCCCGCCCGTGCGACCTCACCAGCCCCTCCCATTCCTCCGGCGTCAGCACGCAGGGCACGCCCGCGTAAATATCGGCCGGCCGTCCGTCCTTCGTCATGATTTCCTCGACCCGCGTCAGCGCCAGGTCGGCCCAGTTCAGGCAATAATCGGACTCGAGCCCGTACGCCAGGGCCGCCTGAGGAAGGCTGGTGACGACGAGATCCCCGGGCCGTTTCAAACCGAGCACGGTTTTCGAAGCCTCGCGCCACTCTTCGGGCGTCACGGCCATGTTGGTGTGCCCGTCCGGAAAAAAGGGGATGTGCAGCGTTATGCGCAGCCAGGGAGAGGCGAGAAAAACCGAGAACAGGATGGCCGCAGGCACCCAGGCAGACGGGCGGCCTGTTTTTCGTCTTCCCCTCTTCCATGCCTCTGTCTCGTTCGAGGCCAGTACGGTAAAACCGTACGCCGCCGTCGCGAGAAAAAACGGATAGACGAAGAACAGGTAAGTCGGCGTCCGGTGCGTGAACACGAAGGTAAGGGCCGTGAAGGTGACGGCCAGGGGACACCACCCTATCCATCCCGATCCGGCGCGGCGGGAAACCATGAAAACGCTCCCGATGAAAAAGAACGCCGCGAGCGGAAACCGTTCCGGCGAAATCAGAAAATCGAAAAGCGCCTGCCTGTTTTGAGCGGATGAGCCGCCCTCGGCCCAGGCGGGCGTGTACCGCATGAAATAAAAGGCCTTTTCGCGCGCCGCGGGAAATGCCGCCAATGCCACGGCTGCGGCCGCCACGGCCAGGGCCAAAAACACGGCGTATTTACGGGCGGCCTTGATATTCGGGCCCTTCCCACCTGAAGGAAAAACCTTCACGACGGCGGCCCCGAGCAGGTATACGGCGAATCCTGCAGCCAGAAAAACCGCGAGCGAATGCGTGCAGTAGGCGAGCGCCAGAGCCAGAATGCAGGTTGCCAGCCATACGGGCGACAGGCCCCACGCCTTGAAAAACCGGCCCAAGGCGGAGGAGGATGGACGGGGTTCCGTGCCGCCGTCCACGGCCTCGAACCCCCTGGCAAAGGCGTAAACCGCGAAAAGCGACAGGAATTGCAGCAACGTGTACATCTTGGCGATGCGCGACCACCCCACCTCGAAATGGCAGAAGGCGACGAGGAATGCGGTCATCAGTCCGGTCTTCCGATCGAACAGTTTCGCCGCCGTGAAATAGGCCATGAAAATGGAGAGAATGCCGAACAGGGCCGCCGGCAGCCGGGTCGTGGTTTCGTTGATGCCGAAGCAGGCATAAGATGCCGCGGTAGCCAGGGTGTACAGGGGGGCCCTGTCGTAGACGAAGCCGGAGGGAAAAACCATGGTTCCGTTCTTCATCAGGCTTTCGGCTGCGAAAAGCGCGTTGGTTTCGTCGACCCAGTAGCTGCATTGGCCGAGGTTTTTCAGTCTTAAAAAGCCGCCCGCAGCCGCGATACAAACGAGCAGCCCGATGAAGACGATGCGCCCGTGCTTCATTTTAGTCCGAGCTCCTTTTTCTGCAGGCACTCTCGGTGCTCAATCCTGAACGGTGCGGGCCCCGGATGAATCCCCACGTGTAATAAAACAATCCGAGCAGAATGAGTGGGTAGTGAAAAACATAGTCCGTGAACAGGCGCCTGCTGGACAGCCACAGCCGTTTGCCGACGGCCCACGTCCTGTAGACCGGGATCAGGGAAACCAGAAACGGCATTTGGATGAGAAAAGCCCCGTGCCTTTTCACCCTCCGGCGCGTCTCATTGGCGCCTTCCCCGAGGGCGGTCTGGTTCTGCAGAAAGCGGCCCAGGTCGGTCCGGTTGTGGTGCCTGATTCTCGCGTCGGGTTTGAAGAGAATACGAAAGCCGGCATCGGCCGCGCGTTCGCAGAAAATCGTGTCTTCCCCCTTTAAAAAATCGGGAAAAGCGCCCACCCTTTCAAACACCGATCGGTCGGCCGAAAGGTTGCACGAAGGCAGGGCTCGCACCGGTTTCGATTCGGCGAAGGGATTCATTTCATTGAATTCGAGCAGGTATTCGGCTGTTCCGACATAACTGTGCGGGGTGCCGTTCTCGATGCTTCCCCCCGCGACGGAGTAGCCGTTCCGGTGGGCCTCGAGAAGGCTGTCCATCCAGCCGGAATCCACCTCGCAGTCGGCGTCCGTGAAAAAGAGGATGCGCCCTCCGGCGCGTTCCGCCCCGATGGAACGGGCGCGGCCGGACAGGGTGCGCTCCGCCAGCGGAATGAACCTCGCTTCGGGAAACGCCCGATGGATGGAGGGGCCGATGTTTTCGGGCGAACTGTCGACCACAACGACCTCGAAGCGGACTTTCGTGCTTTGCGCATAAACCGATTCCAGGCACCGGAAAAGCCCGCGGCCGGACCGGTACGAAGGGATAACCACCGAAACCTCAGGTGCTGACCGCTTCTTCACAAATCCTCCCGACGGCCGCGGAATTGATGATCCAGTCGCATTGTTTCTCTACGTAAGCCCTTCCGTTCCGCCCGAGGCGAAGGCGCAGTGCCTTGTCGTCGAGCAGTTTCAGAATGGCGCCGGCCAGCCCGTCCGCATTTCCGCTTTTGAACAATATGCCGGCGCGGCTGTCTTCGACCTGTTCGCGTATCCCGTCCAGGTCGGGCGCCACGAAGGGAAGGCCCGAAGCCATGTATTCATACGAACGCAGCGGCGATGAAAACACCGTGGCCGACACGTTCAGGCTGGTGATCAGGCCGACGGATGAGAGCCCCAGAATGGCGGCCACTTCCGACTGGTCAACCCAGCCCCTGAATTCGAAAGCGCGCTCCAGGCTGAGCTGCCGGACGCGGCGGATCAGGGCCGGCAGCGCTTTTCCCTCGCCGGCGAATAGAAAAACGGCGTGTGGATGCCGCTCGAGTACGCGCTTCGCGGCGTCGGGCACGAGCAGAACGCCGTCGTTGATTTCCACGCCCCCCGTAAACGAAATGACTGTCTTTTTCCGCCCGGCCGCCGGAACGAAACGCTCCAGATCGACTCCATGCCTGACGACGGCCGTGCGCTGCACCCCCCATGCACTGCACCATGCCCGTCCGAGCCGCGAAGGCACAATCACACGGTCGGCGCGCTTTGCCGTCCATTTTTCGAGAAAGGGGCCCAGGCGGTAGACCAGGGGCTGCTTCGAATAACCCGTCAACAAGTCGTCCATGTCGAACACGACGGGGATGCGCCTCCATTTGCAGGCGATCACCGCCGGCAGGGCCGCGACCACGTTGTGGGCATAAACCAGGTCGGGGCGCATGGCGCACAGCCTCAGGAAAATCCTGAACATCATCCAGGCGTAGACAGCCTCTTTGGCCCTGACAAAGCGGGTCATCTTTCCGATGCCGTCGATATGAACGCCCGGGAAAACGGACATCAGACCGCGCCTGTCGAGAACCGGCGCCACCACGCGCACTTCATGCCCCAGGCCGGCCAGGGCCTTCACGACCCAGAACACGCGAACACCGCCACCGCCGCGCAGGGGCCAGAAGACGTCATGCGAGACTACGGCAACGCGCATCCGCCCCTTACCGCATCCCTTTCCGGCGGGCCTGCCCGCCTGCTTTCATTTTCCCAATCCGCCCGCCACCCTTCATTTTTTCGGCCCATGCGCTTGTCGTCTTTGGGCGGGGCTGCATCAGTTCCAATTTCTTGACCCGGTGCAGCACGTCTTCAATCAGCGAACGGATGGCGGCCAGCACGTCCGACAAAAGCCCGATCATGATCACCTGGAATCCGACTATCATCAGCACAGCGGCGAGAATCAGCGACTGGACATGCCCGGTGCCGCGCTGGGTGCAGTAAAAATAGAGAAAGCGGACCGATATCAAAAGCCCGAGACCGAAGAGGAACGCCCCGATGGTGAAGAACAGCTTCAGCGGCTCGTACAGGGTGTAGATGCGGACCATGGTGGCTGTGGACCGCCTGATGTAGGCCCCCATGCTTGAAAAGAGCCTGGAAGGCCTCATCTGCGCGTTTGTCCTTATGGGAACGGAGGCCAGGGCGATGTTCTTCTTTCCCGCCTGGATGATGGTTTCGAGCGTGTAGGTAAAACGGGAAACGATGTGAAGCCGCAGGGCAGCCTCTTTGCTCATGGCGCGGAAACCGCTCGTGGTGTCCTGTATTTCGGTGCCCGAGAGCCGGCGGACCATAAAGCTGCCTAGCCTCTGCAGCCCTTTTTTGACCGCCGAAAAATGGGGGATGGACCGTATGTCGCGCTCCCCCACCACCATGTCGGCTTCGCCCGACAGAATGGGATCGATAAGCTTCTGGATGTCCGCGGCGCAGTACTGGTTGTCGGCGTCCGTGTTGACCACGATGTCCGCGCCCAGCTTCAGGGCCGCGTCCACGCCCGTGGAGAAGGCACGCGCCAGGCCCTGGTGGCTGGTCAGCCTGACCACGTGGTCGGCGCCGAATTTTCCGGCCGTTTCCACCGTGCGGTCCGAACTGCCGTCGTCGACCACCAGGATCTCGACACGGCCCACGCCCCTGAACCGGCGCGGAATGGCCTTGAGCGTGACGGGCAGGGTTTTCTCTTCGTTGAAACAGGGAATCTGGACCACGAGTTTGACCGGGGGCGTTTTAGGCATTGATGATTTCCTCGATGTTGTATTCCTCGATGTCGCCCGCGTGCGTGAAGATGATCATTTCACCGAGCAGGCCGATGGAGATCATCTGGATGCCGATCGCAAGAAGCAGGGCGCCCAGAACCAGAAGCGGCCGGCCGGCGATGCCTCCCATTTGGAGAATGCGATAGACGAACAGGTAGACCAGAATGCCCAATCCGAGCACGATGAGAATGCTGCCGACAAAGCCGAGAAAATGGATGGGTTTCTTCGAATAACGGGCCAAAAAGAAAACCGTGATCATGTCGAGGCTGCGCTGCATGTACTCGTGGGGGTACCTCGAAACGCGGAAGAATCCCGGAAGCTGCTCGACGTTCTCCTCTCTGATGCGGTATCCCTGCTGGGCGGCCAGAATCGGAATGAAATTGTACAGGTCGCCGTAGAACGAGACACGCCCGAGAACGGACCGCGTCGTGGAGAAAATGCCGCTGTTGACGTCGCGCAGGCGCACCTTGAAAATCGAGGACGCCATGCGGTTGAACAGCCACGAGACGACCCGGTTCAGGACGGAATCGCGCCGCGGGTGCCGTCTTCCTGAGACGAGGTCTTCCCCTTTTTCAAGCGCGAGCACGAGCCCGGGAACGTCTTTCGGATTCACCCGGACGCGGCCGCTTAAAAACACGATGGTTTCGGCGGTGGAATGCTTCAACCCCGCGTCGAGGGCTGCCGCCTCGCCGAAACTCGAGCGCATTCTGATGAAGGTCAGGTTCGGGTGCCGGCGCGCCAGTCGGGCGAGTTTTTCGGACGTGGCATCCGTGCTGGCGTCGTCCACGAATACCGTCTCATAGGGCCGTCTGAGGCCGTCGAGGGCCATGACCAGGCCGGCATGGACGGCTTCGATGGCGGGCGCGCAATCGCGGACCGAAACGATGACGGCCACAGCCGGGCGTTTTTTACGCGAGGCGATCCGGTTCTTCAATTTTTATTCCCCTTGTTCGCGGCCGCGGATCGGCTGGAGCGTGCCGCCCCTGCGAAGGCCGGTTTTGACGATGAGGCTGGCGATCAGCCCCAGAAAGATGAACTGAAAACCCATGGTCCACAGAAGAAAAACCAGGGTGGCCGGCACATTGAGGTCCGACAGGGGCAGTCCGTTGCGGACCGTTTTCCAGAAAATCCATACGCTCCCGGCCAGGGCGGCCGCGAAGCAGACAGCGCCGATTTTTCCGAAATACCGGAGCGGATTGTTGAGGTAATTGATGAACAGGTTCAGGCTCGACAGATCCATCACCACCCGGAACGCTCTGGACAGGTTGTATTTCGATCGTCCGTATTTTCTCGGATGGTGGCGCACGGCCATTTCAGATATCCGGGCGCCTTCCACGCGGGCCAGGGCCGGAAGAAACCGGTGCAGCTCTCCGTACAGCCTGATGCGGTCGACCACCTCCCGGCTGAATGCCTTGAGCGAACAGCCCGTGTCGTGCAGGCGGACGCCCGTCATGGAGCATATCAGCCTGTTGGCAATTCTGGAGGGCACCTTCCTGAAAAACAGCTTGTCCTGCCGATGGATGCGCCAGCCGCTGACCACATCGTAGCCTTCATCCATTCGGGAGAGCAGGGCCGGGATGTCGCGGGGATCATTCTGGTTGTCGCCGTCCATGGTGACCACCCGTTCGCCCCGGGAAAGACGGAATCCCGCGGCCATGGCGGCGGACTGTCCGAAATTTCTCCTGAACAGAACGGCCTTCACCCTCTTGTCTTTCGCCGTGATTTCCCTGAGCGCATCGCGCGTGCCGTCGCGGCTTCCGTCGTCGACAAAGATGACTTCGAAAGACCTGTGCAGGCCGTTCAGAATGCTGCGAATGGAACGGTAAAGTATTGGGACGTTTTCCCGTTCATTGTAGACGGGAACGACAACGGAGACAAATGGGCGAATTTCTATTAATTTATTTATTTTATTAATCTTATAGCCCATTGATTCGGTTAAATATCAATTTTTTCATTATAAAACAGCGGTTGTAGTTCCAGCCGGCTTGTTATTCATAAGTTAATTTATAAAATACACTTAAAATATGAAAAATGCAAGCTTTTGGTGTCATTTAAGCAATAGAACCTTG
>JBFZEN010000214.1:0-4853 GCA_041306805.1 bacterium | reverse complement strand
AAGCGAAAGGCGGAATGACGGGCAGGAAATGATAAACCAATATCAACCATTCCATTGAGGAGGAGAAGGGTCATGGCTAAGGACAATACACGGCTGGTGTGGGGGGGGTTCTTCGTTTTTGTGGGCATTGTTCTATTGATGGGCAATTTCACCGACCTGTACATGGGCGAACTCTGGCCGGTTCTCGTGATCGCCGGAGGGCTGGCATTCGTCGTCGGATATTTTCTGAACCGGGATAATTACGGCCTGCTCATGCCCGGGGCGCTGCTGGTGGTCAACGGCCTTCTATTTCTCACCTGTTCGCTCGGCGGCTGGTACCACATGGAAAATCTCTGGCCCGTGTTCATTCTGGCTCCGGCTTTGGGATTTCTGGCCATGTATTACGGCGGGGTCAGGGAGACGGGACTGTTGGTTCCGGCCGGGATTCTGTTCGTCATCGGGCTGTCGTTCCTGTTCGTCAGCCTCGATATGGGGGAATTCTGGCCCATTCTGCTCATTCTGGTCGGAGTGCTGCTGATCGTTCTCGATTTTACGAGGCGCAAGGAAACACAGGTCAAGCCCAGGGCCAAGACCAAATGAAATAAAACAACCCATTGCCGCGGAGGAACACTGAAAGTCACGGGAAAAGATGGAACAGGATTCATCGGCAGAATCCGTCATCTTTTCTCACACGCCAAACGCCCATTTTTACCCGGGCCGCTCCTTCAGTAAAAGGGGCGGCCTTTTAATTTTTCATTCTGGTTTTGACCATCAAGGAATAGACGGCCAAATCCGGGCTGGAGCCCCGGCCATCAGGAAACACCACGGATGCGCACGGAATGACACCGGATAAACCAGAAAAATTCACCGTAGAATTCCGCGCTATTCATTCCTCAACGAATTGGTTTTTTGCTTCATTTTTATTTTGTTTTTGTGAATTTTTCAGGTTAATTTAACCATCGAATTGTATTTATCCACGGAAATTCCGAATGGCCAGAGCCAAATTCAAGATCAACAGGGAAACGCATCCATTTTCGCTGAAAAGGACTTTCATCCATGACCTGGTGGGCCTTCTTTCGGGCTGCGAAGAGGTTCTGGACGCGGGATGCGGCGGCCTTTCCCCCTTGAGGTTTCTGCCCCATGCCAGGCTGACCGGCGTGGACGTATACCCGGCGAACATCGAATACGCGAAAACACATCATACGCACGATGCTTTCGAGATCGCGGACGCGCGGAACCTGGGGCTGCGTTTTGGCCCGGACCGGTTCGACGCCTGCGCGGCCGTGGACGTCATCGAGCATTTCACGAAAAGCGAGGGCCTCGCCTTTCTCGTTGACCTCGAACGGATCGCGAAAAAACGCGTCGTCGTCTACACGCCGAACGGCTTCCTCGGCCAGTCGAGCAGGGAAGAGGGGGACCACCAGGACCACATGTCGGGCTGGACCGTCGGGGATATGCGCGCGCTGGGGTACCGCGTCATGGGTTCGGGCGGTTTCAAGTTCCTGCGCGGAAAAGGCCACAGGCTCCGGTACAGGCCCCGGGCTTTATGGGCGCCGGTTTCATGGCTCAGCCAGAAGCTGTGGTGCCGCAGGCACCCCGCCGGCGCGGCGGCCATCCTTTGCTGGAAAGACAGAACAGGCGCTTCCGTTCAAAACTCAAATCAGGACAATCAACCATGAAAAAAATCGGGATGACGGGTTTCTTCGTTTTCTTTTTATTGTTGTTCGCCGGGGCGATGCCCTTTTCCATCGCCCTCACGCAGAACGCGCTGTTTATTTCCCTTATTCTATGGATATGGATTTCAGTCCGGGAGAAAAAGAAGCCGTTTGACCGCACCCCGCTGGACTGGTTTTTCATCGCTTTTCTGGCGGCCGAAGCCGTTTCGATGCTATTTTCTCCGGAACGCCGGGAGGCTCTCGTCCATCTGGTCAAGCGCATGCTGCTCATTCCCATCGTCTACCTGGTGGCCGGTTCCGTTCAGACCCGGAAACGCGCGGGCTGGCTGCTTCTTTCGCTGACCGGCGTCATGGTCACCGTCGCGCTCATCGGCATCGTGCAATACAATCTCGGGCCGGGGGGGCTTGAAGGCAGGCTGAGCCTGTTCCGCCACTACATGACTTCGGGCGGCATTCTCATGATCATCGGGCTGATGGCGTTCGCCTTCGTTTTTGTCCGTTCCCCGAAGCGCGTCAGGCTTGCCGCCCTTCTGGGGGGGCTTGTTATTTTTCTGCCGCTTTACTATACGTATACCCGGAGCTCATGGCTGGGTTTTCTGGCCGGGTTCGCCTTCATGATTCTTTTTACGCGGTGGAAATGGATATTCGCCCTGGCGCCGGCCCTGGCCCTTGTGTTTTTGCTCGCGCCGCCGTCCTTGAAGGACAGGCTGGCCAGCGTGGCCGATCCGCGGCACCCCAACAACGTGGAGCGCACCTATATGTGGCAGGCCGGCATGCGCATGATTCAAGACCGACCTCTGACCGGATACGGAGACATCGATCTGGGGGCTCTGTACGAGCGCTACAGGCCGGCCGAGGCGGTTGAACGTTCGGGGCACCTGCACAACAACGTCATCATGCTGGGGGCCATTCTGGGCATTCCAGGCCTTCTGATTGTGCTCGCCCTTTTCGTCCGGATTTTTCTCGTCGAATGGAAGGTGCTGCGGTCCCTGCCGGGGGATGAATGGCTGCTGCGGGGCACGGCGCTCGGATGCATCGCCGCATTCATCGGATTCCAGGTCAACGGCCTGTTCGAATGGAATTTCGGCGATTCGGAAATCGTCATGCTGCTGTGGCTGACCGCGGGTCTCGTGCTGGCCGCGGACAAGATCCGGACACGCGCCGCGTGAAAACCTTCGTCCGGAATTCCCTTTCGCGCATGGCCTCACAGGCCGCGGGCAAGGTCTCCCTTTTCGCCTGGACCATGGTTCTGGCCCGGCAGCTGAATCCCGAAGGGTTCGGAGCCTATGTCTACATCATCGCCATGGCCGCGATGATAGGCATCATTTCCGATTACGGATTGGGCAATCTGACCACGCGCGAGGTGGCGCGCCGTCCGGCCGAAGAAGGCCGCTACCTTTTGCACACGCACCTGCTGAGGCTTGTTCTTGCTTCGGGGGCCTTCGCTCTTTTCATCATTGCCGTCGCTGTCCTGCCGGGTTTCCGCGGCGTGCAGCCGGCTGCCGTCATTCTCGGGATCACGATATTCACCGTGTCCGTCGTCAACGGGTTCAATGCCATTTTGAACGCGCGCGAGGAGCTGCAGTGGTCCTCTTTCATGACCGCCCTGGTTCCCCTGCTGACGCTGGCCTCCGGCGCCGTATTCTTACGGATGGGATGGGGGCTGGCCGGCGCCGCCGCGGCGTCCGTGGCGGCCGGCGCGGTGGTGATTGCCGCCGAAACCGCCCTGTTCCGTTCCAAGGGAATTCATTTCAGCCGCCCGCTGGACAAGGACTTCATCAAGCATCTCGTCCGGAAGGGTTTTCCCTTCTTTCTGGTGAGCCTGCTGTCGGCGTTGATCGTATCGCTCGATTCCGTGCTTGTGGAAACCCTGCGGGGCAAGGAAGCCGTGGGCATGTACGGCGCCTCGTTCAAACTGATCCTGTCGCTGATGATTCTTCCGTCCGCCATAGGCGACGCGGCCTTTCCGGTCTGGTCCCGTGATTCCCGGGAAAACGCGGCGCCCAAAAAACTTCCCCTGGGCAGAATGCTCGGGACGCTGTTCCCGGCGGGGGCTTCCGTGGCCGTCATCCTTTTCCTCGCTTCCGGCTTTCTGGTTCCCGCCGTATTCGGTCCGAAATTCATCCCGGCCATTCCCGTGCTGAAGGTCCACGCCTGGGCGCTTGCATTCATGTACGTCAGCAGTCCGCTGATGATCCGTCTGATGGTGACGAACCGGCTTCGCGACATCTATGTCACGTTCATCGTGGTGGCAGCCGTCAACACGCTTCTGAACCTCCTGGTCGTTCCGGTTTACGGCCCGGTGGGCGCGGCGGCCGTCCGCGTGTTCACGGAAGCGCTGAATTTCTTCATGCTGATGCGTTGCACGGTTCGAAGCGAGAAAACGGCCGCACCCGGTTCCGCCCCCCGGAAGGACGCGCGGACAGGACCGGGGGAGGCGCGATGAAAACGGTCCCGTCGAAACGAAACGCGAAACAGCCGGCCGGGGAGGAACGGTACCATGTTCCCATGGGCGCATTCATCGGGAAACCGGGAACCTCCCAATGGACAATCTGCGGCTGGATGCCCGAAGGCGCCCGCGTGCTCGACATCGGCTGCGCGGGCGGTTCGCTGGCGCAATGCCTTCGCCAGGTGAAACACTGCCGCGTCACGGGGATTGAAAAGGACGCATCGCTCGCCGAAAAGGCCCGTTTATGCTGCGAAAAAATTGTCGTCGGCGACGCCGAATCCCCCCTTGTCCTCGCGGGAATCAGGGGGCCGTTCGACGCCGTCGTTTTCGCCGACGTGCTTGAGCACCTGGCGCGCCCGGAGGACGTTCTGAAGGCTTCAAGACGGCTTCTCAAGCGGGACGGGCACGCGTACGTTTCAATTCCGAACGTGGCCAACTGGCGCATCCGGCTGGGCCTTCTCGCGGGACGATTCGTCTACACCGAGACAGGCATACTGGACCGGTCGCATGTGCGTTTTTTTACGCGCCGAAGCGCCGTCGCCATGCTGCGCGCCTGCGGCTATGAGCCCGTCGGCATGAAAACCACGTCGGGCAAAGGCAGGCTGGTCCCGAAACTGCTTTCGGCGCTGGCCCCGGAATGGTTTGCGTTCCAGTTCATATTCAAGGCTGTTCCATGCCGTCCGTCTCGGTGATCATCACCACGTTCAACAGCCGTGAAACGCTGGTTTCATGCCTCGAGAGCGTCCTGG
>JBFZEN010000213.1:0-5636 GCA_041306805.1 bacterium | reverse complement strand
GATCTTGCTCTGAAGGATCAAATCAGGCGATGTGCCGCAAGTATTCCCTGCAACATTGCGGAAGGTGACGAAAGAAATTCAAACCCCGATTCCATAAGGCATTTCAGAATTTCGAAAGGATCCCTCGCGGAAATCAGAACCCGGCTTAGAATCGCCCATGACCTATTACCCATCACCAATTAAGTAGAATGCCAAAACGGACCGATCTCCACAAGATTTTATTAATCGGCTCGGGACCCATCGTCATCGGCCAGGCCTGCGAATTCGATTATTCGGGAACCCAGGCGCTGAAAGCGCTGAAGGATCTCGGCTACCGGGTCGTGCTGATCAATTCAAACCCGGCCACGATCATGACCGATCCCGAGCTGGCCGATAAGACCTACGTCGAACCCATCACGCCCGGCACCGTGTCGAAAATCATACAATGCGAACGGCCCGACGCGCTGCTGCCCACCATGGGCGGACAGACCGCGCTCAACACGGCCGTGGCCCTTGCCGAATCGGGCGTTCTGGAGCGGTACGGCGTCGAGCTGATCGGCGCCAAGCTCGAGGCCATACACAAGGCCGAAGACAGGGAACTGTTTAAAAGGGCCGTCGAAAAAATCGGCCTCGAAGTGCCCCGGGGCGGATTCGCCCGCAACCTGGACGAGGCCATGGCGCTGGTTCCCCTGGTCGGTTATCCGGCCATCATACGCCCGTCGTTCACCATGGGCGGCATGGGCGGCAGCATCGCCTACAACGTCGAGGAATACCGCGCGCAGATCCGCTGGGGGCTCGAGCAAAGCCCCATCGCCGAGGTGCTGGTCGAGGAATCGATCATCGGCTGGAAGGAATTCGAACTCGAGGTCATGCGCGACCTCCGCGACAACGTCGTCATCATCTGCTCCATCGAGAACCTCGACCCCATGGGTGTGCACACGGGCGACTCCATCACCGTCGCCCCCGTCCAGACGCTCACGGACCGCGAATACGAACTCATGCGCGACGCGGCCAAGGCCATCATCCGCGAAATCGGCGTCGAAACCGGCGGATCGAACATCCAGTTCGCCGTCCATCCGCGGACGGGCCGCATGGTGGTGATCGAGATGAATCCGCGCGTATCGCGCAGCTCGGCGCTCGCATCGAAGGCCACCGGCTACCCCATCGCCAAAATAGCGGCCCGGCTGGCCGTCGGGCTGACGCTCGACGAGATTCCCAACGACATCACCGGCAAGACGCCCGCCTCGTTCGAACCGGCCATCGATTACGTCGTCGTCAAGATTCCCAAATGGAATTTCGAAAAATTCCCCCAGGCCGAACCCGTGCTCGGCACGCAGATGAAATCGGTGGGCGAAACCATGGCCATCGGCCGCACGTTCAAGGAGGCTTTGCAGAAGGGCCTGCGCTCCCTCGAGACCGGTTGTTCCGGCTTCGAGCCGCAGCCTGGCTCAGACCTGACCGACCTGATCGATCGGCTGAAACGCCCCAACCCCAACCGCATCCACGAGCTGGGCGAGGCGTTCCGCCGCGGCGCCTCCGTGGAGGAAATCCGCGAATGGACGGGAATCGATCCCTGGTTTCTGCATCAGATCCGTGAAATCATCGAGGCCGAGGCAGCCCTGCAAAAAAAAGGCCTGGGCGGCGAATGGACGCTGAAACGGGCAAAACGCCTCGGTTTTTCCGACAAGCGCATCGGTTCGCTCGTGAAGCTGTCCGAAAAGGCCGTGGCCGCGAAGCGGGAGGCCGAAGGCTTGCGGCCGGTTTATAAAACCGTGGACACCTGCGCCGCGGAGTTCGAATCGGAGACGTCGTACCTGTACGGCGCGTACGAAAGCGAGAACGAGGCCCGGCGGTCGGACAGGCCGAAAGTCGTGATTCTGGGGAGCGGCCCGAACCGCATCGGCCAGGGAATCGAATTCGACTACTGCTGCGTGCACGCCGTCATGGCGCTCAGGCAGGACGGCTATGAAACCATCATGATCAACAACAATCCGGAAACCGTGTCGACCGATTACGACACCGCAGACAAGCTCTACTTCGAGCCGCTGACCATCGAGGACGTGCTGAACGTGGTCCGCTTCGAACAACCGGAGGGCGTCATCGTCCAGTTCGGCGGCCAGACGCCGCTGAAGCTCGCCGGGGACCTCGAAAAGTCTGGAGTCCGCATTCTCGGCACGTCTCCCGAATCGATCGACCTTGCCGAAGACCGGGAGCGTTTCGGGGGGCTGTTCAGGCATTCCGAAATACGCCAGCCCGATTGGGGAACCGCATTCAATTACAGGGAAGCGCTCAAGGTGGCGCGCCGTATCGGATATCCCGTGCTCGTGCGCCCCTCGTATGTGCTCGGCGGCCGCGCCATGGAAATCGTATACGACGACGCCTCGCTCGAGAAATACATACGCGAGGCGGCCAAGGTCTCTCCAGACCATCCGGTACTGGTCGACCAGTTTCTCGAAGACGCCTTTGAATTCGACGTGGACGCGGTCTCGGACGGAACCGAGACGCGCATTTGCGGATTCATGCAGCACATCGAGGAGGCGGGCATCCATTCGGGCGACAGCTCCTGCGTGCTGCCCCCCTACATGATCAGCGAAGAGAACAGGCGGACCATCGAACAGCAAACCGGACTGCTGGCCCAAACGCTCAAGGTGAAGGGGCTGCTCAACGTGCAATTCGCCCTCCGAGACGGCGTCATCTATGTGCTCGAGGTGAATCCGCGGGGCTCACGCACCGTGCCCTTCGTTTCGAAGGCCACGGGCATTCCCTGGGCCAAGGTCGCCGCGAGGGTGATCATGGGAAAGAAGATCCGGGACCTGGGAATTCAGGAAGCCGGGTCCGGCGGCCGAATCGCGGTCAAAACCCCGGTTTTCCCGTTCATCAAATTTCCGAACGTGCAGACCTACCTCGGTCCCGAAATGCGGTCGACGGGCGAAGTCATGGGCATCGACCGCACCTTCGGAGGCGCCTTCGCCAAAGCCCAGCTCGCCGCAGGCAACCTGCTTCCCGTCAGGGGAAATGTGTTCATCAGCGTCAACGATAATGACAAGCCCATGGCCACGGCCGTCGCCAGGCAGCTGTACGAGCTGGGCTTCGGCATTCTGGCCACCGAGGGCACGTTCAAGGCCTTCCGCAAGGCGGGCATTCCGGCACGCATGCTGCACAAGGTCGAGGAGGGCCGCCCCAATTCGGTGGATCTGCTCATCAACGGCGAAATCCAGATGGTCATCAACACGCCGCTCGGCAAGGTATCGCGGTACGACGAGTACAACATCGGGCGCGTGGCGCTCGGCCGGAACGTGCCCTGCCTGACCACGCTGTCGGCCTCCTGGGCCGCGGTGCAGGCCATACGCGCCCTGCAGTCCGGCGAACTGTCCATCCACGCATTGCAGGACAAGTTTGAAGATTGAAAGATGAGAAGATTCGAAGATTAAAAGATTTAAAAAAAAACAAAAGACTGAAATGTTACATCCTTTCATCTTCAAATCTTCCAATCGCTTGTCTACGACTTCAAACATTTTTTTTCTGACGCATGCACGGAAATTCTCATTGACATTCACGGTCCCTTTATTTATATTTACCGTTTGTTCAAGCCTAAATCCATGAAATGATGGATGCGGGGGACCCGGTTTTATGGGGCGAATTCCGGATAGGATAGGGCACTTCCAAGCCCAAGCCCGTCAGCTGACTCCGCCGGCATCAGGAAGGACATTTGACAGAGAAAAAAACCACTGCCACGTCAGTGGTTTTTTTTATGGAGAATTCAATGAACGCAATGGAACCGAATACGATCCGTAAAAAGGTTAAACGGGTCGTGTTCGGCAAACCGAAAGACCTCCGCGATTCCGGCCTGTTTCACAAGCTGGCATTGGTCCCTCTTCTCGCGTGGATCGGTCTCGGGGCGGACGGCCTTTCATCATCGTCCTACGGACCTGAGGAGGCCTTCAAAGCGCTTGGAAGCCACACCTATTTGGCCGTTTTTCTGGCGTTGGGCACGATACTCACGGTGATGATCATTTCATACGCCTATTCGCGCATCATCGAACATTTCCCGCACGGCGGTGGAGGGTACATTGTCGCCACCCACATGCTCGGGGAGGGTGCCGGCGTAGTTTCGGGAAGCGCCCTGCTCGTGGACTATGTGCTGACGATCACGGTTTCCATAGCCTCGTGCGCCGATGCCCTGTTCAGCTATCTGCCGATGCAGTTCCATCCGGCGAAACTCCCTTTCGCCCTGTCGATGATCGTCATTTTGATCATCCTGAACATCCGAGGGATCAAGGAATCGGTCGCCATCATGGCGCCCATCTTCATCGTGTTCATCGTCACGCATGTTCTGTTGCTGGGTTACGGCATTTACAGCCATGTCGGCGACATTGCCCCGATCGCGAATAACCTGCACATGAATTGGTCGAACGACCTTGCGACGATAGGCAAAACGGGCATTTTACTTCTGTTTCTGCGGGCCTATTCCATGGGAAGCGGTACCTATACGGGCATCGAGGCGGTTTCAAACGGGCTTCAGGTCATGCGTGATCCGAAGGTGAAAACGGGAAAGCGCACCATGTTGTACATGGCCAGCTCGCTCGCGCTGACCGCGGGCGGCCTGTTTCTGTGCTACCTGCTGGTGGATGTGAAACCCGCCCACGGCATGACCCTGAACGCCGTTCTCGCCAACACGCTTTTCGGGAAATGGAGTTACGGCCACGCGTTGGCCCTGGTCACCATCATCTCTGAAGGCGCGCTGCTGCTGGTCGCATCGCAGACCGGTTTCATCGACGGCCCGCGCGTCATGGCCAACATGGCCGTCGATTCCTGGTTCCCCCACCGGTTCGCTGCGTTTTCGGAACGGCTCACCATGCGCAACGGCGTGGTCCTGATGGGCGCGGCGGCCTTTGCACTGATGGCATATACAAAAGGCTCCATTTCGGCCCTGGTGGTTATGTATTCGATCAATGTATTTCTGACCTTCTCGCTTTCCGAATTCGGCATGTGCCGGTTCTGGGTCAAAAACCGTCATCAATTTAAAGAATGGAAAAAGCAGGTCGGCGTCTACATCGCGGGATTCGCTCTATGCATGACCATTCTCGGCATCACCCTGTTTGAAAAGTTCGCCGAGGGCGGCTGGCTGACTTTGGCGATCACGACCATTGTCATCCTGTTGTGTTACTTCATCAGAAATCATTATAAAAAGGTGCAGTCGTGCATGCGTTCGCTCGATAAGCTGCTCATCCATATTCCAATCTCCTCGAAGGAAACCCGTGAACGCGTGGACAAGCAAAACATGACGGCGATTCTCCTTGTCAGCGGATACAGCGGATTCGGGGTGCATACCCTGCTGTCCGTCATCCGGTCGTTTCCCGGACTGTACAAGAATTTCGTGTTCGTATCGGTGGCCGTCATAGACCAGGGCATGTTCAAGGGCGAAGAGCAGCTGGGCGACCTGAAGAAATCGACAAGGGAAGGTCTGAAAAAATACGTCACCCTGGCCAGAAAACTCGGGTTTCCGGCCGATGGCCGGATGGCCTTGGGAACGGACGTCGTGGATGAGGCCACGACCCTGTGCATGAAGGCGAGAAAGGAATTCGAACGCTCGACCGTGTTCACCGGGCAGTTGACTTTCCAGATGGAAAAATTTTACTATAAAATTCTGCACAACG
>JBFZEN010000212.1:0-4655 GCA_041306805.1 bacterium | reverse complement strand
ACCTGTCGGACTGGTCGTACCAGATCGGGTACGACCCCGTCCGCGGCGTTCTCTTCAACAACGGGCAGAATTACATGATGCGCTGGAGGCTACCCCATTTCAGGGGCTGGTACCTGACGTATTATTTCGGAAACCACGGGGAGGTGGGGTTTTCGCATCAGAGGAATGAAACCGACTGCTGGACCGTCATTGCGGGATTTTCAGCGGGCAGCCTGCGCAACAACACGGGCCGAGGCGGAGTTCTCGAGCTGACAGCCGATCTGGTGGGCACGGCCGGATTCTTCTACGACAGGAACAAGTCCCTTCTTTTTTCAGTCCTTCTGTCGAACAGGGAAGAGAACATGCTGAGGATCAACCTCTACCCCGGCATGGTCCGTCTTCCCGTCGTCTCCCCGGGATTCTTTTTCACCCTCGATAAAAACGGCCGCGGTTCCTGCGGCCTTTCCATGAACTTTTTTCCGGTTCAGCCCGGTATGCGTTTTTAAATCCCGTCTATCCATGGCAACCGGTTGATGCAAGGGTGCTCAGTCCCGGGATACATCCATTACGCCCGCCTGGCGAATTCCAGTCGTACCGTGACGTCCCGCCTTCCCGCATCGTTGACGATTTGTTTTACAATCAACCCTGTGATCATGAACCGTCTTTTTCCTCAGGATCCCGCGGAGAATCCCCTACAGGCGAATCGAACGGGTCGAGGATGATGCGGTACCAGCAGCCCTTGCACATCAGCGCCCTGTCGACGTTCAGGAGGACCTGCTCCCATGGGCTCAACTCGCGCCCGCAATGCGGGCAGGTCCGGGTTTCCTGGTCAGGACGGGTCAATGGTCCGCTCCGGCTTGAGGATGATTCCCTTGTTCTGGTGGCCGCTCATCATGATTTTCAGCGGCCGGTCGAAACGCAGGTGCCGCGCAAAAGTCCCCGTTTCAAGAGGGGGCTGCGCCGCCAGCCATTCCCAATCGATATGGCTTTCGGGATCCCCCGGACCGACCGTGAAATAGCCCACATGAAAGGAGTTCAGGTTTTGGAAAAAATGCGAACCCTGCGAAGGCATGACCATAAAGTCCCTGAAATCGGCCTCCACGATGGCCCGCGCGCCGGCTATCTGTTCCCAGGTGACGGGTATGCCGAGCCACGGGTCCAGGCTGCCCCAGCGGCCCACGCCGATTAAAAGGTATTTGCGGTTCTCCGAAACGAGCCTGGCGTTCAGGCGGGTGATTTCCTCGGCGGCCTCCCGGCTCTTGGACCGGTCGAACCGGTCGGGATCGACCACCACGACGTCGAATAGATCATCCAAAATCCCATTTCCCAGCACGCGGCTGCTCCGGCAGACCAGCGCGTTCAAGGGGAATCCCTCCACGTTCAGAATTTCGAGTTCCCTGTTCAGAACCATGGGTCTCATCTGAAGCACAGCGAATTCCTTGGGGCGCCCGCGGGGTACGGAAAGGTTTACGGCAAATTCTATTTCCACGGGCGTGCCCATGCCCCAGCCGCCCATATCGAGCAGCAGATCCAGTATCTGCGTCAGGGGAAATAAATTGTTCTTCAACAGGGGCGCGAATGTTACCAGCCTGACGCCGTTTCGGGCAATGCCATCGTAAATGGCATTGTTGTCGGCCGAATAGGTGGATCCCAGCCAATTCAGCACGCCGTCTTTTTCGGCGGCATCCACGGGGTACGATAGAACGAACGGATCCTGGATGTCTCCGTTCTCGTCGGGCGCCGATTTGAGGTTGAGGGCGAAAAAGTGGCTCTGGTTATTGGCCAGGGCGTTCTTGACCGTCGAAAGCTGTTCGATGTGGTTCGGGTATCTGGGACTGAAACGCACGCAGGTGCCGCACTCCACCACCATTTTACCAAGCCCGAGCGCCGCCGAGATGATGCCGTCGGACGGCTTTTGGGGGCCGGTCGGATAAAAATTGAAAGAGCGGGCCACACCCGAAAATGTGGGGTAATAACGGCCGCCGTGCCTCGATCCGATCATTTTCTGGACGATCACGGCCATCTTCTCCTCCTCCAAATGGTACGTGGTCGCCCGAATATAATCTTTGGACGATTGGAAGTACGTGGAGGCGTATACGCGTTTGATGGTTTTAACCAGCTCGTCGCGGCGCTCGAAGGCGTTCATTCCCGTGTTCGGAATCATATAGGTTTTATAGACGCCGGCAAAAGGATGGTTGTGCGAATCTTCCATCAGGCTGGAGGAGCGGACGGCGAGCGGTGCGTCGATGAGCGTGACAAATGAAGCGAGCTCTTCGAGTATGTCCTGGGGGAAGTTTTTGGCCGCAATGAAACGGCGCACGATTTCATGATCATCCGTTTCACGGAGGGCGAAGGCCCTGAGGTCGTTGTCGTCGAGAAATCGGTCGAAAATATCGGTGCCGATCAGCACGGCTGGCGGAATGAAGAGCTTGACGCCTTCAAAACGGTTCTGGATGCTGTAATTGTTGATCAGCATGTTGACGAACGAAAGGCCGCGGGCCTTGCCGCCCACGGAGCCGCCGCCTATTTTTGAAAGGCTGCTGTATGGATCGAAAGAGTCCCTGTCAAATTCGGTGATGATGCCCTTCTGGCGCAGCCTGCGGTAGTCGCGGAGCGAGGCGATCAGGTTGTCGCGAAGCTCCGCCAGGGTCGCGTATTCTTCGACCTTGCGCGGCCTGAGGCGATGGGCCAGCCAGAATTCGGTGCGCGCCTTCAGCCATTGCGAGAAATGGTTCCTTTCGGCGTGGTACCTAATGCTGCTTTCTGGAACCAGGGCGAGCTCTTTTTCAAGCGAGATCAAGTCTTTGGCGCGGCCGACTTCCCTGCCGTCCGGTGTGCGGAAAACGAAATCGCCGAAACTCAGGTACTCGGTCATGAACCGGTCGAGTTCATCGATGATCGCGGGCGATTTTTTGAGCAGAAAGGAAGCGCCCGCCGCGCAGGCCTTTTTTTCGCAACCGGCTATGGCCGAATGGAGCAGAACCGGGATGTCGGGGTGCAGCGCTTTGACGTTGCGCGCAAATTCGAATCCCGCATCGGGATCGGGCCTGCCGTTGCGGGGGAAATCGACGTCCGAAATGACGCCGAGAACCGTGTCCTGGTATTTCAGGAAGTGGGCCCAGGCTTCCTCGTAGTTCGTGTGAAATAGAATTTTTGGGCGGGCGCGCTGACGCAGCTGTTTATGCGAAAGGTTGATGCCCTCGGAAATCAGCCTCTGGGATTGCCGTATGACTTCCAGGTAGATCAGAGGCAGAAAATACGAATAGTACCGTACGTCGTTTTCGATCAAAACGATGGACTGGACGCCCACAATGCGCGTATCATGCTCGACGTTGAGCTTGTCTTCGAGGTGCTTGATCACGGCGATGAAAAGCCTGAAATCGCCCTGCCAGATGAAGATCTGGTCGAAAAGCGCGGATTCCCTTTCAAGAAGAAGGTCCGAGAGCTCCTTGGTGTCGAAGGCCATCAGGACCACTGGAATATGGATGCCTTCGTCACGGAGGGTTTTGGCGAAGTCGGCCGCGCGCATGTCCTCGACATGAAGCGTGGTGATGACGAGGTCAAAACGCTTTTCTTCCCTGATCAGGGATAAGGCTTCCTTGCCGTTGGCCACGCGCGTGAGTTCAGGGGCGTGGCTCAGGTTGAGGCCCTGGTATTTGGAACGGAGGAGTTCATAAAGCCGGCCGTCCTCCTCGAATACATACAGGTCGTAGAGGCTCGAGACCAGAAGGATATCCCGGATGCGCTGCCTCATGAGGTTCTGGAAACCCTGGAAACGGGTGCCGTAACCATGTTCCACCCAGAGGGGATCCGCATGCGGCAGGGTTTTATCGAATGTACCGGCCATGTTGATAAAATATTAAATTTTTTGATGATTGCCAACAGGAAAATAGATAAATTGCTTGACAAAATATCTAAAGTTCACCATATTATCACAGGAAATGGACCATTTTTGCCCAAAGGAGGTGACGGCAAGGGCATCGGATTCAGATTCGGACCGGATACTTGACAATCACCCAATGAGAATGAGGAGGAAGAAATGAGAAAAGGTTTGATCGTACTCGTCGCGGCGGTTGTACTGTGCTGCACCGTATCGTTATCCGCCCAATCCACAGCCGCTCGGGATGGCAAAACCACGCTGGGCCTGGGTCTGGTTATTTTCGATCGGAGCATTCTAAATCTGGTCGGCAGCCTGATGGGCGCATCCGGCCTGGATGACCTTAATTCCGGAGCGATCATGGGTGCCATTCTGCCGCCGTCGCATATCAACTTTCCCATTATCATGGGGACGATGAAGCTGGAACCCGAACTCGGGATTTTCCGGCAGTCCAGTTCGCAGGAAGATGAAGACGGGAACAAGGCCAGCCAGAGCTTCACCGCGTTCCGCCTGGGCACCGGCGTGTTTCTTGTGAAGCACCTTCCCAAAACGGATATTTACTACGGCGGCCGCGTCGGCATAGTCAAGGTCTCGTCGAAAGAGGAATACGATCCCGATACGGGCACCGGTTACGAAGAAACCACATCGCAGACCAATCTATACTTCGGGCCGTGTCTCGGAGGGGAATATTTTATCGGCAACCATTTCAGCTTCGGCGGCGAGGCCCAGTTCCTATTCACGAAGTACGGCAACGCCAAGACCGAGATCGATCCCGAACCCCCGGGATATGACGAAGACG
>JBFZEN010000211.1:0-3805 GCA_041306805.1 bacterium | reverse complement strand
GACCCCAAAAAACCGGCCTCGACCGCGAAGCAAAAAGTCTCCCGAGAACCTTCAGCTCAGGCGGACCATTCGTCCCGCGACATGCGGATCGCCGGGATCCTGGACCGCCGCGGCATCGGACGCGCCGTTTTCCGCAATACACGCGCGTCCATCGCCGGCTTTCCAAAACGCGAGGCGGTTCTGGTTCCCCTGGCCGCGGGTGAAAGAGCGCTGAAAACAGCCGAAGCGGAGTTCCGCGCCGACGCGTCAGGCCCCGGGAACGGCATGCCATGCGATTTCGCAGGCGACCCCCGCATTCTGTGGCTGGCCGGCATGCTGAACGGACAGGAAGCCGAAAAAGTCCTTTTGATCTGCGGCGGCGTTGAAAAGGCGCGGGCCATCGACAACGCACTGCACGGCAAGATCAAGGGCGGCGCCTCGCTCTTTCATGAGGAATTGTCCCTGATGCAGCGCGACCGGAACGCGGCCTGGTTCGCCAGAAAAGACGGCGCACAGGTCTTGATCTGTTCCGAGATCGGAAGCGAGGGGCGCAATTTCCAGTTTGCACGCAGCCTTGTTCTGTTCGATCTGCCTTTGAACCCCGAACTTCTGGAACAGCGCATCGGCCGGCTCGACCGCATCGGGCAGAAGCGTGCCGTCCGCATCTATGTTCCTTTCATCGCCCGGAGCCCGCAGGAATTTCTCGCCCGCTGGTACCACGAGGGACTGAACGCCTTCACCCGGAACGTTCCGGGGGCTTATGAAATCCATCAAAAAATCGGGAAACGGGTGTCAGGGCTCGCCCTGGCCGGCGGCGGTCAAAAAGCCTTTCTCGAAGAGACGCGCAGGGAAAGCGAAAAAACCGCGCGCCGGTATGAATCGGGGCGCGACAAACTGCTTGAACGGCGCTCATTCGACCCCGCCGCGTCCGGCCGGTGGGTGCAGGCCGTCCGGGCCATGGATTCGGACGTGCGGCTCGGGACGTATCTGGAAACCCTTATGGACTCATTCGGCGTGCGCATCGAGAAAGACTCCGGGTCCATCTACCGCCTGAGCTTCGACGCGCTCTCCGATCCGGCCTTCCCCCTGCCGCCGATGAGGGACGACACCCTTCTGGCGACCTTCAACCGCAGCGAAGCCGTCCACCGCGAGGATGTCGAATTCCTGTCATGGGACCACCCCATGGTCACGGGCGCCATGGAACTGGTTTTGGGATCCGAAAAGGGAAACAGCGCGGCCGCCCTGTGGCCCGGGACAAACAGGGAGGAGATGCTTCTCGAGGCCGTTTTCGTTATCGAATGCGTGGCGCCTCCCAGGCTGCATGTCCACCGTTTTTTGCCGCCGGCTCCCGTCCGCGTCGTGGTCAACCACCGGTTTGAGGAGAAGACGGAGGAATGCGGACGGCTTGCCGCCGGGCTTCGCGGAGTGCCCCGGGTTTCACTGCTGCAGAACGCCGGCGTCAAGGCGCTTCTCCCAAAAATGGCGGCCCGTTGCGAAGCGCTTGCCCTGGAATCGTCCGAAGAACGCATCGCCGCGGGTCTCAGGGAAATGGAAACCGCCCTTCAGGGCGAACTGGACCGTCTGCGCGATTTGAACCGGTCCGCCCGCATGCCAGGCGGAAAGGGGCCGAAACCGAAGCCCGGGGATGCACCGGACGACGAGATGACTTTCCTTATCGAAGAACGGTCGGCGCTCCGCAAGGCCCTCCGGGCGGCCCGGCCCAGGCTCGATGCATTGCGCCTCATCTTCAAGTCGTAAAGAAGACGCCCTTGTCCATTTTTCCCCTTTTATTTTCGTTAATTTTCCATTAATTTACACCATGGGGCGGACGCGTTATCAGATCGCGTCCCATACAGACGCTTTCCATCATTTTTGACGAACCGGGGCGTCCCTGATGCATCCCGATCGGGGACGATATGGAGGCCTCTTCATGACGCAGAAGCCCGTTGTTCTGACGTCCTTTCATCCTTCAACCAAACTGTACCGTTTCACCATATTGGCCTTCATCGCCCTTCTGACGTTCGGCAGCTACTTCGCCTACGACATCATCGGGGCCGTGGCCCCCAGCCTCGTGGAACAGCTCGGCGCCGGGCGTGAAACCGTGGGCAAGATGTACACCATGTACAGCGTCGCGGCCATCCTCTCCGTTTTGATCGGGGGAATACTCATCGACAGGCTGGGAACGCGGCGCGCCAGCCTGATCTTCTCCCTGCTGGTTTTCATCGGCTCGTGCGTGGTCGCCTGGGCGCGGTCCATCCCCATGCTCTTTCTGGGCCGGTTCATCTTCGGCGCCGGTTCCGAGCCGCTCATCGTGGCGCAGATGGCCATGGTGTCGCGCTGGTTCAAGGGCAAGGAACTCGCCCTGGCCTTCGGCATCACGCTGACCGTCAGCCGCATCGGAACCCTGTTCAGCTTCAACACGGGAGAATTGATCGCCCAGCGTTTCGGCGGATACCACTATTCCCTGGTTGCGGCCGTGCTGTGCTGCATCGTCTCATTGGGAGCGAACGCGGTCTACATTCTCATGGACCTCCACGGCGAGAAGGCGCTGCGGCGGAAGGAGCAGGAAAGCAGTGAAAAAATCGAATTCCGCCACATCAGGGAATTCAAGCCCGGCTTCTGGTTCGTCACCCTGCTATGCGTCACGTTTTATTCTGCGATCTTCCCGTTCACCGCTCTGGCCACCGACTTTTTCGTGGACAAGTGGGGCATCAGCCGCGTGGCCTCCGGCGACTCGGGCGGATTTTTACGGCAGGTGTTCGGTCATTTTCTGCACATGACGAGTACGGCCGGCGGCATCACCTCCATCATCATCTTCGCCTCCATGGTTTGCGCGCCGTTCGCCGGGCACCTCGTCGATAAAATCGGCAAACGGGCTTCGCTCATTGTGATCGGTTCGCTCATCCTGATCCCCAGCCATCTGGTGATGGGGTTGACCCGCGTTCATCCCGTCTACCCCATGGCGGCGCTCGGCGTCGCCTTCGTTCTCATCCCGGCAGCCATGTGGCCGTCCATTCCCCTCGTGGTGCGAAAGGAAGTCCTCGGCACGGCATACGGACTCATGACCATGATACAGAACATCGGGCTTGCGGCCTTCCCCGCCCTGAACGGAAAGTTGCGAGACATGACCCATTCGTACACCGCCAGCCAGGTGATGTTCGCCTCGCTGGGAATTCTGGGCCTGGTCTTCGCTTTTCTCCTCAAAAAAGCGGATGCAAGGGAAGGAAACGTTTTGGAGAATCCTTAAAAAGATCCGGTCATGAGTGATTGGTAATAGGTTATGGGTTATGGATTCATGGTTTCGGATATTTATTCATGTGATGCATTTTTACATTTAACTTTGTCATTTTGATCTTTGATTTTTTATTTTCTTATAGAGGGTTTCCATGCTGAAATACCAGTTGCTTCATCCCGATATTCTTTCCGCCTTGGCATGCGCCGGCCATGGCAGTAAAATTCTGATTTCCGACGGTAATTTTCCGCATATCACAAAAAAAAATCCGGGCGCGGAAATCGTTTTTCTCAACCTGGCGCCCGGCCTGGTCACGGTGACGGACGTGCTCAGGGTTCTGATCTCCGCCGTTCCCGTCGAAAGCGCCGGGGTGATGGACTGCGCGCGATCCGGCCCTTATGCCCTCAAACAGGATCCGCCCGTGTGGGACGAATTCCGGACCTTGCTCAAAGGCGCCGGAGCCGCGGCCGACCTGGTCAAAATCGAGAGGTTCGCGTTTTACGATGCCGCCCGCGGCGACGACGTCTGCCTCACCATCGCAACGGGAGAACAGCGAATCTACGCCAACCTGCTGTTGACGATCGGTGTGGTAAA
>JBFZEN010000210.1:0-4112 GCA_041306805.1 bacterium | reverse complement strand
CGTTTTCCTGTCCTTGTTTCTGCCGGCATGCATGAAAAGAGCGGTTCCGAGCAGGGTCCCGCCGGCCGCGGTGGCGGCCATGACTGTTGCGCCCCGGTCCGAAGCGTTTCCCAGCATGGATCCGGCAAAGAAGCTGATTCCAAAACTGAGGATGCCTCCGCCGATTCCGTAAACCGTCGTGTTGCGCCGCGCCTGATGGCCGCGTATTTCCTCTTCCGCGATCCCCCTTCCGAAATCATCCAGAACAGGCTGCTTTCGCTTGATCGACTGGATAACCGATTTGGACACGGTGACCGTCCGCCCGCGGGAATCGAGAAGCACGATTTGATGGGGTTCCGGCCTGACGACGGTGCCTTCGACGGACTGGCCCGTTTCCTGCTTGAGAACGACGTAATTGGCCTTGTCCACCTCCCGGTATTCGACGGCCGTGTACTGTGAACAACCCGACAGGAAGAAAACGGTCAGCAGGAAGGTGAAAAGCGAAATGCGCATGGAAGCCTCTTTATCAAGATTTCTTCTGATTCGAAAACACTTTCAGGACGTTTTCGATTTTCCGTTGGAACCGGATTTGTCATATCCCGTGTCATCGATTTCAAGAACGTTGATCAGTTCGATCTGCGATTGCAGGAGGTGTTTCAGGCGTTTGGCGAAAGAATCCTTCTGCGCCCTCAGAATGGCCAGATCGTTTTTCATCTTATCCAGTTTTTCCCTGGCGTCGTCCAGTATTTTTTCGGCCTTCAGTTCCGATTCGCGGAGAATGATCTGGGCCTCGCGCTTCGAGTTTTCAAGCGATTGGTTGACCGATTCCTGTGCGTGCATCAGGGTTTCCTGAAGGGTTTTTTCGACCTGCTGGTAATCGCGAAGCTGGGTTTTCAGCTTCACCACCTCCTCATTCAGGCGGTTTCGTTCGTTCAATGCCGTTTCGTATTCGTTCGCCGTCATTTCAAGAAACGACTCCACCTCGGAAGGATCGTATCCGCGCATTTTTTGCGCGAATTTCTGTTTTTTGATGTCCAGCGGCGTCAGTTTCATGGCCATTCCAATCTCTGATGAATGAACATATCATGCATAGGACGGTCCAGATTTTCAATTTAATGGTTCTCAAATACAAAATCAACAGGAAACTGGTCATCACCTCAGACAGGTCATCTTGCGCACCCTGACGGAAGCGCCGTTTTCAATCACGCACAGATAAATACCCGTCGCCACCCGCCTGCCTTCATCGTCCCTGCCGTCCCATACCACTTTCAGCCTTCCGGGATCCGCGTATCCCCTGAACAGGGTGCGTATGGACCTGCCGTTCAAATCGACGATTTTCAGGAGAATGCCGGTTTTCTGCTCAAGCTGAAAGGGAATCGTCGTCGACGCGTTGAACGGATTGGGATAATTCTGATCCATGGTAAAACGGTCCGGAATTCCGCCGCCCAGCACAACGATATTTGAATCGGCCCTGCCTTCAAACGCATAGAGCCTGGCAGGAGCCCCGATGGGCGAAACGAACCGTGTGCCGGCGGAATCCGCCGCGGAAACGTAAAAACGGGCGTCTTTTTGCAGAAGGAAAGGGATCAGTGCCTGATACGTGCCCGTGCCGCCGCTTCCCATGCAGACCATTTCATGACGCCTGAAAACGCCTGATTCGGTCCGGATATGAACGGCCACCGAATCGAGCCGTTGATTTCCCCTCGTTAAGGCATCCATCTCGAGCATTTCCCCCTGTGCGAGGGGATCGATGACAGTGCGGAACCGCATGAAAACGGGACCGTGATAAAACAGGGCTTCCAGCGCGTTGACCACCCCCCACCCGTATGCATTGTCCGGATTTTGGGAACGGCTGGCCGTGGACCGGACGGCTTCCCGGATCTGAATCGGATCGAACTCCGGTCTTGCCTGTTTGAGCAGGGCGCAAACGCCTGCCACCTGCGGACAGGAAAAAGAGGTTCCATTGGCGAACAGGAAAGACGATTCGCCGACATGGTTCGGGTCGATCATGGTGACCCCGACCCCCATGGCGGCCACGTCCGGTTTGATGCGCCCGTCGCTGGTCGGTCCGGAGGAACTGAAATCGGCCAGGTTGTTTCCGCTGGTGACCGCTCCGGCGGCGATGACGCTGTCGCCGTCCGCAGGGGAAAGAATGTAATGCCAGTTTGAATTGCGTTCATTGCCCGCCGCGACCACCACGGTTACCCCTTTTCGAACGGCCATGTCCGCGGCCACGGTGGTGACGCAGGTATTCCCGTTCATGTCCTGATAGGTGTATCCGGACCCGTCATCGAACGTGTTGTATCCGAGGGAGCTGGAGACAATCTGAACATGCATGGAATCGACGAGCCACTCCAGTCCTGCTACCCAGTGGTCCTCCTCGACGCGCGTCTCGGCGGGTTTCCATTCCGTTTTGGCCATGGCGAACGAGGCCTCATAAGCGGTCCCGATGAGGGCCCCTTCACTGAAGCCGCCGATGACGGAAAGCGTTTCGGTGCCGTGATCGTCCTCGGACGAGGGATCCCCGGTTTGATTGGACGTGACGTCATCGTCGAAAATGAAATCGTACTCGCCGAGGACGCTTAAATGCCTGAACGCCGATTGGTTTTTGTAATCGAAACCCGTGTCGAGCATCCCCACCCGGACTCCCTTTCCCGTGATGCCCAGATCGTGCACGTCGGTCACGCGAATCAGGTTGTTCTGGGTAAGGCTTGATCCGTATGACAGGCGGTGCCCGTTTTCGTTATTCATATGGACGGTTTTTGACAGCGGATGCCGGACCGTTTTTTCAAGCGGAGCGCTGACCACGCGTTGCACGCGGTCAACGAAGGGAAGCGCCAGGACGTCCCCGCGGTTTTCCCCGGAAAGACGGGCGCTGACCGCCCGAAGCCAGTTCGAGACCGTGACGGGATGGATGTCCATGGTCTCAAGCCGGCTGATGCACGACTGCATATGATCCGGCGCCGGCCCGGAACTGAAGAAAATCCAGTATTTTTCGGTTTGGGTGGCATCCGGCGCGGAGGGCATTGCACGGGCCTGCAATGCGGTGACAAGGAGAAACCATGCCAGCCAGGCGGATTTGAAAATGATCTTTTTCCCCTTGCTTTCGATGACGGAGACGTCGTACATTTCCATTGGTTTCATTTGCATTCTTCCACATCCTTTATGCATTGGATGAAAAAATGGTATTCGCATTCGGTATCGCGGCGGCCGCCGTTTTGTCGGTTCTTTACTCCGGTTTCATGGTCGGCCTTTTCCGGGCGCTGCGGCCGGTCGAAAATCGACCGTCCCGCCGAAATCCCAAAACGTCCGTCATCGTCCCGGCGCACGACGAAGAAAAAACCCTTCCCGGCCTGCTTGAGCGGCTGTCCGTTCAACGCTATCCCAAGAACAAAACCGAAATACTGCTGGTGGATGACAGATCCTCTGACGGCACATACGGCGTGATGCGCCGTTTCGCCAGGAACCGGCCCCATTGCAGGATTATCCGGATCAAGGACACGCCCGCAGGATTATCCCCCAAAAAGCATGCCATTTCCCTGGCCGTCGCATCGGCCAAGGGAGAAATCTGCCTGACCACGGACGCGGATTCGCTGCCCGGAACGAATTGGATGCGCTCCGTCGTCCGGACTTTCGCCCCCGGCACGGGCGCCGTGATCGGATATGCCCCTTTCAGAACGGACGGACCCTTCGGCACGTTTTTCCACAGGCTTCTGGCCCTCGACTATCTTTCCCTCAGCGCCGTCGCTCTGGGTTCGGTCCAAACGGGCCGCCCCATCACCTGCAACGGGGCCAATTTTGCATACAGAAAAAAACTGTTCAAATCCGTAGGCGGTTTCGGAGAAACGGCGCGCACCCTTTCGGGCGACGACGACCTTCTCCTGCACCGTTTTCACACCATGGCCAAGGCCCGCATCCGGTACGCCGTGGACACCGAGGCGGCCGTTTTCACCGACCCGCCGCGTGACTTCGCTGAATTTTTCTGGCAGCGCATCCGTTTTTCGTCCAAGCATCTGGTCTATCCCCGATACGCGCTGTTTTTTCTGTGGACCGTCTATCTATACTACTGGATGCTCCTTCTTTTCCTGTTTGGCTCGTTTTTCAACGGGAATTGCCTGGCCGTTTTTCTTTCG
>JBFZEN010000209.1:0-6429 GCA_041306805.1 bacterium | reverse complement strand
CGTCGTAAACATAAACTGCATCCCTTCCGCCCGATTTGGCCGCGAAAACGATGCGGCTGCCGTCGGGCGACCAGTCCATGCCCGGACGCGTCCAATGCATCTCCTCGAACAGGTTGGAACGTTCGCCCGATACCAGCCGCCCCAGATTTTTATTGTCCAGCGTGCTCATGAGGTAGATGTCTGAAAAATCGGACTGGTCTGAAATATAAGCCATTTTATCGCCATTGGGAGACAATGCGGGGGCGCCATTCATAAAATGTCTCTTTTTTTCATGATCGGTCATTCGTTTGGATATGTCGGACGGTTCGACCCTGTCCTGTACGTCCGGCCAATAGGTTTTTTCAAGGTATTTATGCCAGCGCTTGGACAGTTCTTCGGTATCGATTCCAATGGCTTGTTTCAATCCCTGGTCCACGTTTCGGGCGACCCTGATCTTGCCCAATATTTCACCGACCTTCGGACTCCCGTATTTTTCAGCGATAAAGTTGAACAGCGATTGACCTCCCTTGTACACCATAAAACCGTACATCTGATCGATGGGAGGCACGTAATTGTTGATCGTCGCGTCCCGCATGAACATGTCGCTCTGGGCGTCCCAGCCAAGGCTCTCATATTCGGCCAAACCCTCAGCCAGCCAGAGGGGAAGCTGAAAACGGGCCATCCCCATAACCATGGATCCCATGCCTCCGCCGCCGTAAAACGTCTGGAACATCACGGCATGGGTCAACTCATGGTGAACCACATGACGATAATCCTTGTAACTGCCCTGAAAGGGAATCACCACGCGGTCCTTGAAAATTTCCGTGAATCCGCCGACCGATTCCTCGATTAATTCCGACGTGACATTGGTCTGCTTGAAGGCGTTGTGGCCGCTGTACACAACGATGGGAATGCGTTCCCGGATATCGAACCGAAAATCCCTTTTCAGGCTGACATAACTTGATTCGGCGCAATCGGCCGTGAATTCGGCCAGTTTGTCATTACCCTCGTAATAATAGACATCAAAATGTTTGGACTGCGTATATTTCCAGTCCAACTTCTGGTATTGCACCTTGTTCTTCCCGAAGACATCCTGTGATATGGCGCGGGAAACAGGATGGCAGGCTGCCAGCAAAACAACAAATGCCGCTATTCGGGAAAATCGGATTGATTTTACCTTCATGAGATTCCGCCTCGCTTTCACGCTAATGAATTCCGCTTTTCATCTTGGCAGCCATGAGTTCGGTCAAATGTCCGATTCGTCTTTCCATCGGGTAATTCTCCATTTGCCGTCCGAACAATGCCTGAAAGAAAACAGGGCCCTTCCCGATAACCTGTAATCGCTTTCCCCGGTTATCAGCGACAGGTCAAATTCTCTGCTGATTTCCCCATTTTCATCGTCATACCATTCATTGAATGTGGTTTTCCAGACCAGTTCCACAATTTGAAAATGCCTGAAAAGCCTGCCTGTGGTCCGAAGGTCCGTCTCTCTTTCCCACGACACAAAACGTCCGGAAGTTCCTTCGCTGGGGTCAAAATAGACAAACAGAAAAGCCGTATCCAGCAAATCGCTGTACAACAACGAGTCGCGGAATGTATACGCCACCTTGAAGTTTTGAAGCACTTCACTCGGGGACTTCTGTGATGTCAGCACCAGATCCGATGCTTCTTCCAAACGGCCCAATTGAGGCGCAAACGGATTCCTGCAATGTGTGAAATACAGCATTCCGGCGATGATGAGAAAAGCAATGATGCGTCGTTTTGAATTCATCTGGCGATCAAAAAATAAAAAGGCAGAAACCCCTCTGCCTTTGAAACACCGGAACCGCGAAAGAGCTTTCGGTATTTTGATAATTTACATGTTTTTGATTACGGCATTCCCGAATTCGGAACACTTGACCTCGGAGGCACCGTCCATGAGACGGGCAAAATCATAAGTGACTGTTTTCAATCCGATTGCGGCGTCCATGCCCTGAATGACCAGATCGGCAGCTTCAGTCCAGCCCATGTACCGCAGCATCATTTCACCAGACAGAATGACTGACCCGGGGTTGACCTTGTCCATGTTCGCATATTTTGGGGCGGTACCATGGGTGGCTTCAAAAATCGCGTGGCCTGTGTCATAATTGATGTTCCCTCCGGGGGCGATTCCGATTCCGCCCACCTGGGCCGCCAGCGCGTCGGAAAGAAAATCTCCGTTCAGGTTCATCGTGGCAATCACGTCGAATTCTCCCGCGCGAGTCAGGGTTTGCTGGAAACAGATGTCCGCAATAACGTCTTTGATGAGTAATTTTCCCGACTCGAGGGCCTGCTTTTGTTCGGCATCGGCCGTCTTTTCGTCTTTTTCCTTCTTGGTGCGTTCCCATCGAGTCCAGGTGTACGTGGAACCGCCGAACTCCCTTTCGGCAAGCGCGTATCCCCATTTCATGAACGCGCCTTCCGTAAATTTCATGATATTGCCTTTGTGCATGAGAGTCACGCTTTTTCTCCCGTTCGCGATGGCATACCTGATGGCTGCCCGTACCAGCCGCTCCGTGCCCTGCAATGAAACGGGTTTGATGCTGAATCCGGCCGTATCGGGAAAACGGATTTTTTTATATTCGTCCTGAAACTGGTCCTGGAGTATTTTTTTAAAACGCGTGTTCGCTTCTGTCCCGTTTTCGAATTCGATACCCGTGTATATGTCTTCCGTGTTTTCCCTGAAAATCACCATATCCACATCCTGGGGGCGCTTGACCGGAGATGGAACCCCCTTGAACCAGCGGACCGGCCGCAGGCACACGTACAAATCGAGGAGTTTCCGCAGGGCCACGTTCAGGCTGCGCATGCCGCCTCCGACGGGTGTGGTCAGCGGTCCTTTGATTCCAACGAGAAAATTCTTGAATGCCTCGACGGTCTCGTCCGGAAGCCATGTGTTCAGCTGGTGAAACGCTTTCTCTCCGGCATAGACCTCCATCCATTTGATTTCCCGTTTTCCCTTGTATGCCTTTTTTACGGCAGCATCGATGACCCGCACGGAAGCGCGCCAAATATCGGGACCCGTGCCGTCTCCTTCGATATACGGAATGACCGGGTTGTCCGGAACCTGAAGACGGCCGTTTTGGTTAATAATTTTTTCTCCCCCGGCGGGGATTGCGTTTTTCCCGTTTTGGAGCATGTGGAACTCCTCGAATTGGCTGGAACCGAACGTCTATTTTTTTGTTCCGGTAGACAGTTTTGCGTGGGCCAAGGCTCCGCCGGCACGGATGAGAACCAGGTCACGGTCGGACAATGAATGCACCAGCGGAATTTCAATGGCTTTGGTCTTGTTCTTGAGAAGAACGGAACCCGTCTCGATCCGGGTCACGTCCATTTCAAGAAAATCACCCTGGTCGATGCGGTCATAGTCCGGTTCGTTTTGAAAGGTGAACGGAACAATACCGAAATTGATCAGATTCGCCAGATGGATTCGCGCGAACGATTTGACGATGACGGCCTTGACTCCGAGAAACATGGGAGCCAGTGCCGCGTGTTCGCGGCTTGATCCCTGCCCGTAGTTGATGCCGCCGACGATGAAACCGCCTCCGGCGGCTTTGGCCCTTTTTGCAAATGTCGGATCCACCGCTTCGAAAACGAATTCGGAGATGGCCGGAACATTGGAGCGCAACGGCAATACTTTGGCTCCGGCCGGCATGATATGGTCGGTGGTGATGTTGTCCGCGACCTTGATGAGGACTTCTCCGGACATCAAAGCGGCAAGAGGCCCTTTGACGGGCAAGGCCTTGATGTTGGGACCGCGGATGATTTCAACTGGTTCCGGATTTTTTGGGGGAAAAATCACCATGGAGTCGTCGATCGGGAATCGTTCCGGCAGCCGTGGAATATGAATATTCAGTTTCAAATCGCGTGGATCCGTGATTTCACCTGTGATCACGGCCGCCGCGGCCGTTTCCGGACTGCACAGGTAAATGCCCGCTGTTTTGGTTCCGCTCCGGCCTTCAAAATTACGGTTGAATGTTCTCAGAGAAACGGTATTTGAGGATGGCGAAAAGCCCATGCCGATACACGGGCCGCAAACATTCTCCATGATGCGCACGCCCGAATCAAGCAAAATTTGCCATTCGCCTCTTTTCATCAGGGTGGCGACAACCTGCCTCGAACCTGGCGTCAGGGCCGCCGAAACATCCGGGTGCACCTGTTTGCCTTTTAACATCTGTGAAATGAGCGATAGATCACGATAGGAGGAATTCGTGCAGCTCCCCATGGCCACCTGCTGCACCTTGGTCCCTTTGAGTTGCCTGACTTTGACCACCTGGTCGGGCATGTGCGGCCTGGCTATCATCGGCTCCAGTTCCGTCAGGTCGATGTCCAGGGTCTCATCGTATTCCGCTCCCTTGTCGGGCCCCATGGGAACGAACGCTTTTTGCCTGCCCTGGGCTTTTAAAAAAAGCCTCGTCTTCTCATCGCTTGGAAAGACCGAAGTGGTGGCGCCCAGTTCGGCCCCCATGTTGGCGATGGTCGCCCGTTCCGGGACATCCAGCCTGTGAATCCCATTTCCCGTGTACTCCAGGACCTTGCCTACCCCTCCCTTGACGGAGAGCCGGCGGAGAATTTCAAGAATGAGGTCTTTCGCCGAGACGTATGGATTGAGTTTCCCGGTCAGATGGACATTGACCACCTTGGGCATTGTGAAATGAAACGGCTGGCCGGCCATGGCCAGGGCCACGTCGAGTCCGCCTGCTCCAATGGCCAGCATGGCGATACCGCCGCCGGTAGGCGTGTGACTGTCTGAACCCAGGAGCGTCTTGCCCGGGACACCGAATCTTTCCAGATGGACTTGATGACAAATCCCGTTTCCAGGCCGTGAAAAAACAACGCCGAATTTGGCCGCAATGGACTGTAAAAAACGATGATCATCGGCATTCTCGTAGCCGTTTTGGAGAGTGTTGTGATCCACATAACTGACGGACAATTCGGTTTTCACGCGGGGCAAATCCATGGCCTCAAACTGCAGATAGGCCATGGTACCGGTTGCGTCCTGGGTCAGCGTCTGGTCTATCCGTATAGCAACAGGGGAACCGGATCTCAGTTCCCCTTCTATCAGATGTGCTTGAATTATTTTTTGGGTCAAATTCAATTGCGTGCGGCTCATTCCCACGAACTTTGGTTCTCCCGCTGTTTTTTGCTTCCCAGATTGAGTTTTCGCAGCATTTTCCAGACTGTGAGCGTTCCTATCCTGATCAATCCATATTTTTCGGTGTTCAGTTCTTTGGCGATATTCGAAGCCCCCCAGGAAAGATGGGACATTGCGATCTGTCGCACCTTGTCCTCAAGCTCGACAGGGATTGTCTCCTGCTGGTTTTGCTCGGCAGGTACTTCCACGATCATCTGCTTTTTTTCTGTTCTAATTTCCCCGATGGCCGATGTAGGCCGGCCCATTTCCTTGTCAAAATCCCGAACCGCTTCTTCAACCGTGTCATAGGCCTTTAAAATGTAATGAAACTCAAGCAGTTCAAACACTTCATAAACGTCGGGGATCATCCGGGCCAGCTTCAAATCTCCCCCGCGTTCGCGTATTCCCTTGATTTCACTGATGAAAATACCCCAGCCGGCGCTGGAAATATAATCCACATTGCCCAAATCAATGACAATATGAACCACGCCCGCTTTTAAAAGGGAATCCAACGCTCGTTCAAGCTCCGAAGAGGTGGTTGTGTCTATGTATCCCCCCACGCGGATGACGGATATGTCGCCCTGTGCCCCGATTTTCTCAACGGAAACTTGTATGCCTTCCATTCCTGATTTCTCCTAGAAGAAAATTCTGATGAAAAAGTACGGTTCTATTCTTATTTGGACAAAAGAATTTAATAGAAAACGATGAAATTGTCAACTGGTTTTACTCTACAGCGACCGCTGCCGGATGAACCGCTGCATGCGCCGGATACGCTCGATAATGTCCCGACGTTCCGGATTCTTCTTCAACACCTCTCCCCATTGCCAGACGGCCTTTTTATATTCCCCCCGGTTTGCGAATATAACACCTAAATTTTCAAGAACATCCACATTATACGGATCCCGTTTTTTCACGTTTTCATAAGCCTCGACGGCTTTTTCACTTTGACCCAGTTTAAATAGCGAATCGCCAAGATGTTGGTAGGCTTCGCTGGACTCCGGGTCGGCCTGGAGGGCCTTCTTGAACTCATCCACAGCCTTGGCGAAAAGACCCTGCCGATAATACCAGTTGCCCGATTCCAGAAACTGCCTGCGGTGCACGCGTCTGACTACATCCGATGAAACGGTCTGTTCCATCTCATTGTTATCGGTGAACAGCGAATGGCCGCCTGATTCGGTTTCATCAATGATTTCGAAAAGCGAATCGCTGGAAGCCGTTCCGCCCGTCTCTGACTCCAGAAAAGCCTCGATTTTCCCCAATTCCTCGTTAAAAATCTCACCCCCGATTGACGACGTAAT